>JAVJSV010000010.1 GCA_040219235.1 Rhodospirillaceae bacterium | reverse complement strand
CAACAACACGCCGCAGTGCTTGAACGCAAACTTTACCGTACTGATCACGTTCTGATAGCGACGCTTGGAGATACCAGCGTGGTCAGGATGGAAATCTTCTAACGCTTTGCGCAAGAACGCCGCGTTTGCTGGTACATCGGCTGCCATCCGGTTGAGCCATTTCGGGACTTGCCTTAGCGCGGATGAGGTTTCGCGCTTTTTGCGGCTGTTTAGCTGGGGGTCGCCCTCAATCCGGACCAAAATGTCTTCAAAGGTCAAGCTGTCTGGGCTGGTAAACGGGTTTCTGATCTTGCTGATATTAACCATGAGTCATCCTCCATAGTGCACAACGCTAAGTGACGTTAAATGAAAAGTGAAGACAAAAGAGGACAGAAGTACAATATAGTGCAAATATAGAACCAATTAACGTACTAAATATTGTGACTATATTTGCACTATTGTTTGACATTATTGTGCACAATTACTTGATGGCTGTCAGAAGAGGTCAAGTTTTGTGGGCGTTTACGAAGGCGTCCAAGTCCTTCGGATCGACGCGCTTTTGCCGACCGACCTGAACGCTACGCAGGGTTTTGTTATCAATCATCCGCCGCACCGTGCGGGTCGATACGCACAAGTAGTCTGCCACCTGATCAAGGTTAAGAAGGCGGGGAAGGGAGGGTGATCTGGAGTTACGGTTCATGTGTTTGCTGCTCCTCAGTGATTTTGTGAGCCTCGCGTGGTGCAGTTCGTGCTGCAGCTTTACCAAGCAAACGGGCGAGTTCAGTCAGCGACACATTGAGCGCACGCGATGGCAGTAAGGTCTGAGCCTGTGAGGCCAGCTCTTTCTCATTGTTTTCGGTTTCTGAAGTCCCGCGTTTTTCCACGATCAATTGCCCAATTGCGGCCACGAAAGGCCAATGGACTCATGAAGCCGGACAAAACTGGGCAGTTCAAACAGTGCCCAATTCCAGCGCAGTTTCGATATAAGTGATTGTTAGATTTAGAGAATTACCTGGGCATGTGCGTGGTGCCGGTTAACTCTGCCCAACTTTTTTATCCCAATTTAGATAAGGCCGACCCCAGTCTACGCCGTATCGTCTCGGGATTTTCGTTAAGGCAACGGTCCTTAGCGACTTTCTGGCATACTCTAGATTTCGACCAATCTGGGTGAAGTTCCATGATCTCTAGTGCTTTAGAGAGCCATTGCTGGTTTCGTTCTTGTAACGCCTCTTTCCTTCTGCCCTTTAGTGGTGAGGGGCGTTTATTCAGTTCGACAAGGATTGGAGGTTGGGGTGTGGGGTTTTTCCAGAAAGGCGGGAATGGACGATTGGCTGAATCCTGTTCGCAAAAAGAGCGTAACCATTCTCGACCAATCACCCAGGAGTCTGTCCAGTGGCGTTCGAACTCGTCGTTTTCCTCTGCTGCCCATTTCTCCATATTCAAGATGTCATCTTTGGAAATTGGAGTTCCGTGGCAATCAAAGACGCCATCGGGAGTGCACCACCCAAGGCGATTGGACGCGATGTGCTCTAACTGTTTTAGCGCTTTGAAGATCGTTTTACGCATGGGCAAAGGGTCGATTCCTGTTGAAACTGACCATTCGCCTAATAAATCGCCGAATACCATGGCCGCTAATTCTCCGAGCGTGCCGATGCGTCGCCACTTTCCAGCTTGGCTGCCATGAAAATTCTCTAGCTTGAATAGGGCTTGGAATTGATCGGCAATATCTTTGTCGATCAATAGAGAACCGGAAAAGGACTGCCCTTGCTCATTTGTGAAAGTGGCTTCTGTGTTTGAGAAGTTAAATTTGAGGCGGTTATCCGTGACTAGGCTTGCAAATGTTTTCGGTGAGGTATCAGGAATGTTCGTGACATCAGGCCAAGTCGTTGGCTTTATCGCTTGCTTTTTCTGACCTGTGTCGATGAAAGCAATCAAATGGCCCTGGCGAAGGCCATTCAGCACATGCAGCCAGCACTCTACGGTTAGTTTGCGCGTCTCGGAAATTTTGTAAGGCTTGTCTGGTGGCACAGTCCGCCAATCCGTGCCCAATTTAGAGCCGATCAAGCCAACTAATTCGCTTAAAGAATAAGCTCCAATCATCTGTGGATATTGCCACAGGAATCTGTGAGCCTTCGAGAATTATTTTGTCATTGTCTATTGCTCACAAAAACAACGATCAAAAGCCTAACAACTGCTGGAACGGTTCTAGGATGTAAGTACCCTATCTTGGATAAATCGAAGAGAATGTCCTGCTCATGAGCTTATCTTCGGAGAGGAGCGCTTGTGCCTTATACTTAACAACTATGCCCGATAGTACATTCTTACCAGGAAACACTTGTTCTTTAAAAAATATTCGCTGATACAATGCCCTGTTGAGCATGATGCTGTCATCCAAAGCATCCGGAATTATGCGGATTGCATCATCAATACCGGCGGATGAAGTAAAAAGAAGGGACAGGCGTGAATTAAGAGCTGCTGATCAAAATCACTGCATATGCCGAACGTAAATCTCTTCAATATCAGTATGGCTCACTTCTGTTGGGTCAATTTCTTCGAGAATTTTTCCACCACGCATTATACCAATTCGGCTGCCGACTTCTTTGGCTCTAAAGATATCATGCGTTGCCATAATCATCGCTGTCCCACCGGTTTTCATTTTTACTAATATGCGTGCAAATTCGTTGCTAGCTTTGGGGTCTAGCCCAGAGAAGGGCTCATCTAGTAACAGTGCTTTTGCTTTTTTTGCGATGGCAATCGCGATCCCGGTTTTTTGACGCATACCCTTAGAGTAATTTGCTGTCTTCCGGTCCGCAGCGTCAGGCTGCAAGTCAGCGGAAACTAAAATCGCGCGCAGTTCTTCTTCAGTATAAGAATTTCCGCCCAGTTTCGCGAAGTATTGTAGGTTCTCAAGTCCCGTAAGCTCTGGGTACAACATCACGAGATCAGGTATGTAACCTAGATAACGTTTTGTTTCGAGTGGGTGCTCAGCAATGTTCAATCCGTTTATCATTGCCGCACCTTCACTCGGTTCAAGAAACCCGAGGAAAAGCTTTATAGTAGTGGATTTTCCCGCTCCATTCGCACCCAAGAGAACGTATATCTCACCGGGTTTCACTGACAAATTTAGATTCGTGAGAGCATGAAAAGTATCGAAAGATTTGGATAGGTTTTCTGCATCAAGCATTTGACTGAGGCCTACTAGTTCTACTTTCCCAACGGTGAATTAAGAAAGAAAAGGTTTCATCTTATACGGAGTAACGGGGCGGCCAGTGACCGCCCCGTTATCAATCAGTAAACAATATATATTATCCTGGGGAGGATATTACTTAGCCATTGCTTCCTGCTGATTGCTTGCCCCGCTGGCTTGTTCGGATGTCCACTCCCAAGGGTACTGCTTTTTCTCAGGTGCGCGGATAATCAAGAAAGGCGCAGGTGTGGCTGTTGCCGTCATAAACGCCCAGGTCTTTTTGGCGAATTCCGGATCGTTAATGTCTAGCGCGGTTTCCGGCAGATCAACGTAGGGATCAGTACCTTCTTCGCACACGGTGATGTTTTGTACGTGGAATACCTTGCCGGGTTCGTCCGGCAGGGTCATGCGGAATTTGAACGGATACCAGCCGTCGGCGGGGACCGTCTTGACTGGGTTCTTCCAGATGATCTCGCCCACGACTTCGGTGACTTGGCGGCCGTGCGCCATCATCGGCTCTTCCAGCGTGCGCATTTTGTATTCGATATCCCAAGCTGGGTCGAACGCCGCTTTGGCATCGGTCACGCCATCAGGCACCCTAATACGCAAACCAACCACCGGGCTGTTTTTGCACCCGTGGTTGACGCTCAAAACCATCGGCGTGGAATACCCCGCATAGCCTTCTTTAAGGTCGAGGCCGTTGTGCGCTGATGCTGCTCCGGCGAATGCCAAACCCAGTGCGGCAGCCGTTGTAAATAGTGCCTTCTTGAACATGTCAAAACCTCCTGTTGAAACGACGAAAATAGATGTTCGCAATCACTGCTAGTGATGCCGACCGGAAAACTTTTCTCGAAAGCATTAGTAACAGTTTTAGTTAAAGAACGCCAGAAAACTATAGCTCTGGAGCCGGTGCAGGGTCTGATCACGCGTTGGTTATGTTGCCGAATTCGAGCACGCTAATGCAGGATGCGTAGCCAACCGTGTAACCAACTGTTCGAGTTATTGAACTACATGGAAGGGAACTATTTATCCATCGGCGAGCTTGATCCCACGGGCGACAACCGCCTCGAAAATATCGATAACAAGGGCGCTGATACTCAGCTGATGTTGCCGGTCCACCGGTGAAAAATTAGCCAGGCATTCTTGATGCTTGCTGCCAAATCTCTGCCTTATTCTTTCTTGTGCAATCTCGGCAATGACCCGCCAAGCTCACAACTCACAGAAATACCTTTCACATTCAGCGTAATTGTCTCTGCGACGGGCGGTTCAATTGAAAACGCAACGGGCGGTTCTTTGTTGCCATCGGATAACGAAAGACGCAGCAGGTCATCCAGTCCACTACCTTGATTTTTTGGAAACTCAGCTCGCAATAGCATCAAATCATACTCCCGACCATCGTCGCCCGTGGCGGTGGTTTGGAAACCTCGGTCATAGGCACCAAGCTTGCGAGTCCCTGCGCGATCAGAAAGCTGGCACTGATAGGGTCGCGCGCGATGAAGACGTATGTGGGTTTGGTCTTCACGCCCTAGAAAAAGAAATCCGGCGGACCAATTATTGTCGTAAAGCCAGAGTTGTTCCGGCGTTAAAACCCATTCAGTATCAGCCTTGAACTGTTCGCCTGTTCTCTTAGAAGTGAAGGAGCAAGTGCCTGGTTCTTTGAGCTGTGTATCAGGCGATTTTGCCTGCAATACACCAAATACCTGATTGCCGTCCCGTCGCCATAACCAATCGCAATTAATGGCCTCGGGTTCACGTTGTCTAACTTTGCGCCATAGTTCCGGTCGTTCATGAAGGTTCTCATATTTCTCAGGGTCTGCCGGGCCCTGGCCAAATATATTTACCGCACCAAGTTCTTCATCTATCACAGCATTAAACAGAACCTGGCTCCTTCCAACAATTGGACCGTTAGGCCCTCCGGCATTGATTTGGCCGTAAAAGACAACGTCCCCCACTTGCGGTGCGTCTATGAGTGCAAAGGTGCGGTACCAATGGTCATGTAGTCCGTCCTCAGCATTACTCGGTGCCCTAATATTTTTCTCGTACCAGACTTGCGGATAGGAGTCCCATGTGCCCGGCAACCATTCTTTTAATTGCTCGATCACCCATTCCAATTCATTACGATCTTGGTCGTAGCCGGGTGCTGCGGATGCGGACGTAGTTAGAACGTAGACAACGCCAATAAACGCCGAGATCGCTGTGGTAAAGCGTTTTTTCATTCTTTGTATCCTTTCTCACTATTAGTGTTCAGCCCATTTCTTGTTTCACTAGATAGTGGGTGGTCATAACCAGCTTTTTATTTCACCAATTAATCTAACGGAGATTTAAAAGGTCAATTTTGAGTTAAGTCAGAGACAAACCCCTCTCACTTAGTGAGAGGGGTTTTCTAAACCGTGTTGCGAACTTTACATGCGGTAGCTGAGACGCAGTCCAAGTTGGCGTTCATCTGGTACGAACAGGTTGATGGCTGTACCGAAGGTGAACAAATCAAAGTTTTCCTGGCCACTGCGAATCTTATCTGAGTCGAAGAGATTATCAGCGTAGGCAATGATCGACCATTTATCACCTTCGACACCGAGACGTGCGTCAACGTTGATATACGATGGCAAGGTCCAGCGGTTCCATTGAGATAGAAAACGTTTGCCTTGGTATTGAGCGTCAACTTCTGCAACCAAATTCATCGAGTCTGTGATTGGAAAAGACCCATTTAAACCGACTGTAAAGGCATGTTTTGGTTGGCGCTCAAGATGATTCCCGGTGAGCGATATTTCACAGACCGGCACTTCTGTGCCAGCTGATGACGTTACGGTTGTTGGCGTGCAATTGCCACCGCGCACTAAGTCGTTTCCGCTCTGCGTATTAAACACAAAGTCCGTGTATTTGGTATCGAGGTAAGTATAAGCCGCGGTAAAGCTAAGCTCCTCCGTTGCAACCAAGGTGAAATCTGCTTCTAATCCTTTAATCCGCGCTTTACCTGCATTCTTGGTAACAACACCAAGGGCGATTCCCTGGCCACCGGCTGCATCTTGAGTGGTGACCTGCTTGTCGCTGTAGTCCATGTAAAAGACATCGGCATTCAACCGAACGCGACCGTCGGCCCATTCGGTTTTTGCACCGACTTCGTAGCTCCAAAGTGTTTCGGGTAAGAAGCGGTTATTTTCCAATGTGCCACCTATGGACAACGTGGAGAAGCCGCCCGGTTTGGCGCCTTTGGCGATGGCAGAATAGAGCAAGATGTCTTCTGTTGCGTGGTAATCAACAGAAATCCGCGGGGTGAAATAGTTATCACTTGCTTCAGCGAGAGGCAGTTGGGTCGGGATTGAGTATGGTACCGGACCAGCGAAGAACGTGCCGAACGCATTGTTGTTATCGCCCTCGACATCATAGGAGAAGCTTTCTTCCGAATAGCGGGCTTCTGCCACGACCGTTAAATCTTCCGAAAGGTCGTATTCAATATGCCCATAGGCGGACCAATGTTCGGTGCTGCGCAATAAGACTGCTTCGTTTAAGGCGGAACGTCCTAACAGGGCGAGATTTAAGTTCGCTGAGCCGAGACCCGCGAAATCGACAGTAGCACTGCTGAAATCACGTTGATCGACATCTTCGTCCCAATAGAGCCCCCCGACTGCCCAGCGCAGACCATCCGATGCCAAATCGCCGAGTCTGAATTCCTGGCTGAACTGTTTTGTGTCGGTGATGAAGTCAATAATTGTGGTGCGAGGGAGCGGTTCTGATATGCCGCCTGGTGGGGGTAAAAACACTGGAGCAACGGCAGCACCGCGCTTATCTGAGTCGAAGTTTTGCAAAGTCTTGGCATCATTGTACCCTGTAAGTGATGTAAAATATACGTTTTCTGCAACTTCCCATTCAATATTGAGGCTGGTGATCAGACTGTCCATTTCGGTCCCGAAGAAATCTTCATTGGTAAATGGATCCGTGCTCAACTGGATTACGTCACCCGCGTCGATAGACAATTCTCCAAATGTCGGATTAAAGGCACCTGTTAAGCCAAGCGGGTTGGCGGGTGCGGCAATAAAGTTTGCGCCACCTTTAACGACTTGCGCCCGCACCTCATTGGAATCGTCTGAATAGGCTATGCGCGCTGTGGCGTTTAAGGTTTCCGAGAGATCAGCGCTGATAATCCCGGATACACCAATACTCTCAAAACCGCCGATTTTTGAGTCTGTGACGGTATTGCGATGGTACCCGTTGTGTTCCGCATACGCCGCATTGAGCCTGACTCCTACTTTTCCGCTGTCGTCAATGGGACCACTAACGCCCCCCCGGACTTCAAGCTGTCCATGATCTCCGCCGTCAATAAATATGTTGGCCGTAAATTCATCAGACGGCTTCTTCGTAATGTAGTTAATGGCTCCGCCAAACGCGACACGGCCATACAATGCACTTTGAGGGCCTTTCACGACTTCGATGCGTTCCACATCGACGAGGCGCATGTTCATCATGTTGCCACCGCCCGCGGTCTGAATGGACTCGCTGGAGACATCAATCCCATCCAGCAGGATGCCGACGGGTGGACGGCCTCTGGTGGCTGGAAGCCCGCGTATGGCAGGGCGTGTATCTTGCGGGGCAAAGCCCAAATCAAAAGTTAAACCTGGAGTCAGGCGGGCGACATCTTCGACGCTTCTGATTCCGCCGCGTTCGATTTGAAGGTCTGTGAAGGCTGTGATGGATAAAGGTATGTTTTGCAGTGATTCCGCGCGGCGGCGCGTTGTCACTGTAATTTCTTCAATTGTGATCTGGGCCATAACGTCTTGGACGCCAATTAAGGCAGCAGTAGACAGCATCGTGGCACTGGCAAGTAAGTATCGATAACGGTGTGATGACATGATTTGATCCCCTCAAATTTAAAGGCATGACCTCTTTCGATTCCCCAACCAAAAGACCAAAACCTTATAAAGAGCAATGGTATTCATTTGTTTCAAGCCGTAAAGATGGGGAAGCGGTCTTGTAAAATTTCCAGGGTGTCTGTTGCAAAACCACAACTCCGGGAAAAATCACCGACTCACAAAGAACTTGTTAACCAAATAAACGGCGATATTCCTTGATGAAAATAGGATTTTACATCTTTAACGGTGCTTTTTGTGTGTGTTCTTGCATCACGCCAGCACATCAAATAAGACGGAAATTTCTGTCCGCGCTGCGGATTGCCGAAAACTAATTTCTCATATTCCGGCTGATGACGTTGCGTTCGAGCCCGGTTTGGATGTGAGAGGTAGAAAAGTCGCGCCGACTGATCTGGGCGGTGGATATGGCATCACGGCACCGGACAAAA
>JAVJSV010000009.1 GCA_040219235.1 Rhodospirillaceae bacterium | reverse complement strand
GCCGTAAACGTCGCCCCTCCAGCTTCCGCCAACACCTTCGTAATCGCTGCTGTCAACGTCGTCTTACCATGGTCAACGTGACCAATCGTTCCAATGTTACAGTGCGGCTTCGTACGCTCAAACTTCTGCTTCGACATGGCTAACCCTTTCTGCCTCTTCGTCCTTCAAGATAACCCATCAGGTTATCCGGCCATCTTGGCCTTAATCTCATCCGACACATTGTTCGGAACTTGTTCATAGTGATCGAATACCATTGAGAACTGCGCCCGACCCTGACTCATGGACCGGAGGGTGTTCACATACCCAAACATGTTTGCCAACGGAACCATGGCGTCAATGACACGGGCGTTACCACGTTGATCCATACCGCCAACGTTGCCGCGACGACTATTCAAATCGCCAATGATATCACCCATATAGTCTTCTGGTGTAACAACTTCGACCTTCATCACAGGCTCAAGCAGCTTCGGACCCGCTTGCGGCAATCCTTCACGAACGGCCGCACGACCAGCGATCTCAAACGCCATAACGGACGAGTCAACATCGTGATAACCGCCATCATAGAGAGTGGCCTTAACCGCCGTCATTGGGAAGCCAGCAATAACACCGCTTTCCAACTGCGCCATAATCCCTTTCTCAACGCCAGGGATATACTCTTTGGGCACATTACCACCTGTAACAGTGTTAGCGAACGTGTTCGGTGAGCCAGGCTCAAGTGGTTCAAACTTGATTTTTACGCGGGCAAACTGACCACTACCACCAGACTGCTTCTTATGCGTGTAGTCGCAATCGAATTCCTTAGAGATGCTCTCACGATAGGCCACTTGAGGGGCACCAACGTTGGCCTCAACCTTAAACTCACGACGCATACGATCAACCAAGATCTCAAGATGAAGTTCGCCCATACCTTTAATGATGGTCTGACCACTTTCTTCATCCGACGAAACTCGGAAAGACGGATCTTCAGCAGCCAAACGCGCCAAAGCCATACCCATCTTCTCAACATCAGATTTTGTTTTTGGTTCTACAGCGACTTCGATAACCGGCTCAGGAAATTCCATACGCTCTAGAATAACCGGGTCCATTGTGTCACTCAGCGTATCACCCGTTGTGGTGTCCTTCATTCCGACCAAAGCTACAATGTCGCCAGCCGTGCATTCTTTAATTTCTTCACGGTTATTAGAATGCATCAGCAACATACGCCCAATACGTTCTTTTTTACCCTTGACCGTGTTCAGAACAAAAGCGCCACTGGCAACTTTACCGGAGTAAACACGAATAAAGGTCAGGGAGCCCACAAACGGATCATTCATAATCTTGAATGCCAAAGCGGAAAACGGCTCATTGGGATCAGAATGGCGAACGACGACCTTTTCTTCTTCACTGTCGGGCAGCAATCCATCAATAGGAGGCAAGTCCAGCGGGGATGGAAGATAATCAACAACAGCATCAAGAAGCGGCTGAACACCTTTATTTTTAAAAGCTGAGCCACAGAGCACAGGCACAAAGACTCGAGCAATTGCCCCCTTGCGAATACACGCCTTCAACGTTGCTTCGTCCGGCTCATTACCTTCAAGATAGGCTTCCATAGCCGCATCATCTGATTCAACAGCCGTTTCCAGCAAGATTTCACGCAACTCGTTAGCTCGATCCTGCAGTTCAGCTGGAATATCGATGTAATCATATTCTGCGCCCAGATCTTCGCCTTTCCAGACGATCGCCTTCATGCGGATAAGATCAACAACCCCCTCAAACTCTGCCTCAGAGCCGATGGGGAAATTCAAAATCAATGGTTTTGCAGCAAGACGATCAACCATCATACGAACGCAGCGATCAAAGTCTGCGCCCATCCGGTCCATTTTATTCACAAAGCAAATACGTGGAACCTTATATTTGTCTGCCTGACGCCAAACCGTTTCTGATTGCGGCTCAACACCAGCAACAGAGTCAAAAACGCATACCGCACCATCCAAAACGCGCAGAGACCGCTCCACCTCAATTGTGAAGTCAACGTGGCCAGGCGTATCAATGATATTGATGCGATGATCGTGCCAAAAACAGGTCGTCGCTGCAGACGTAATCGTAATGCCGCGTTCCTGCTCTTGCTCCATCCAGTCCATAGTTGCATTGCCATCATGCACCTCGCCAATCTTATGGGATCGGCCAGTGTAATACAGCACGCGCTCTGTGGTCGTCGTTTTACCCGCATCAATGTGCGCCATGATGCCGATGTTACGGTACCGATCGAGGGGGGTGTCTGTAGACGACATTACTAAATACTCTTCAATTCTCTAAAAAATTTACCAGCGATAATGTGCAAAAGCCTTGTTGGCTTCAGCCATACGATGCGTATCTTCACGTTTTTTGACGGCACCGCCACGGTTAGCCATGGCATCCATCAATTCGCCAGACAGGCGATCAACCATTGTGGTCTCGCTGCGGGAGCGGGCATAAGAAACCAACCAACGAAAGGCCAATGCTTGACGGCGCTCAGGACGAACCTCAACAGGCACCTGATATGTCGCACCACCTACGCGGCGAGAGCGAACCTCAACAGCCGGCTTGATGTTCTCAACGGCTTCATGAAACACCTTAACTGGGTCCTGACCTGTCTTGGCCGATATCTTATCCAAGGCATCATAAACGATATGCTCTGCCGTTGACTTCTTACCCTGAAGCATGACGGAGTTAATAAATTTGGCGATCACAAGATCTCCGAACTTAGCGTCCGGAAGAATTTCTCGTTTCTCAGCTGCGTGACGGCGTGACATTTCAGATGTTCCTCTTACTCAAAGCCACTATTTGGGCCGCTTGGCGCCGTATTTGGATCTACGCTGGCGGCGGTCACCCACACCCTGCGTATCCAACGTGCCGCGAATAATGTGATAGCGAACGCCAGGCAAATCCTTCACACGACCACCACGGATCATGACCACGGAGTGCTCCTGGAGGTTATGCCCCTCACCTGGAATGTAGCTCGTCACCTCAAAGCCATTTGTGAGGCGCACACGCGCCACCTTACGAAGCGCTGAGTTCGGCTTCTTAGGTGTTGTTGTGTAAACACGCGTGCAGACGCCACGTTTTTGAGGACAAGCCTGCATAGCAGGGACTTTATTACGCTTAACGGGACGCGTACGTCCCTTCCGCACCATTTGGTTGACCGTTGGCATTCGCCCGATCCCTTTTACTCAAGTTCAACAGCACTGCCCTGAAGGCTGATTAGGTAGCCCGACAGACAGCAAGCAAAATCGGAACACTCGTACGCACAAAAGGCGCTACGGTGTGATCCGACCGTTCTCGTTTGGCCAAAAAGGCCTATGTAAATACGCTAAATTAGGTTTCGCTGCCCGCGTTTAGACCGCATCAGGGTCTACCACCGGACGCCTTATTAAGCGGGGCGGAATATATGGGCGGCTCTACCTGCCGTCAACCCTAGAATCCGCCCATTTCAGGGTTTCTTTACTTAAAACAACAAAAGGCCCCAGTTGAACAATAAACACGATCAACTGGGGGAAAACGCTCACTCTGCGGGCGCTGCTGGCACCTCAACTTCTTCAGCATCAGCTTCTGCTGCAGCAAGGGCTGCTGCGGCCTCAGCTTCTTTAGCTGACTGCAATTCAAGGTCACGCGCTGCCGCTATGCCCTTCAATTCGTTCATCAGAGCTCCGGTTCCTGCTGGGATCAATCGACCAACAATAACGTTTTCTTTGAGCCCAATCAGACTGTCGACTTTTCCGGTAACCGCAGCTTCGGTCAAGACTCGGGTCGTTTCCTGGAAAGACGCTGCTGAAACGAAAGATTGAGTTTGCAGACTTGCTTTTGTAATGCCCTGCAGGACGGGAAGACCAATAGCTGGCTTACCTCCATCATCCTTAGTCCGCGCATTTTCAGTATCGAATTCAAGACGGTCAACCAACTCGCCAACAAGGAAAGTGGTATCTCCCGTGCCTGTAATTTCAACCTTCTGAAGCATCTGGCGAACAATGACTTCGATATGCTTGTCGTTGATCTTCACGCCTTGCAATCGATACACGTCCTGAATTTCTTTGATCAGATAATCAGCCAAAGCCTCGATGCCCATAACCCTCAAAATATCATGAGGAACGGGATTACCATCAAGCAAGGCATCGCCTTTTTGAACGTAATCCCCTTCTTGGACAGCAAGGTGCTTACCCTTCGGCACCATGTACTCAACTGGCTCGCCATCATCAGGTCTGACGACGATTCGGCGCTTAGACTTATAGTCCTTACCAAACTCAACACGCCCCTCGCCTTCAGAAATGATTGCGTGGTCTTTAGGCTTGCGCGCTTCAAACAACTCCGCAACACGTGGCAAACCACCTGTAATATCGCGGGTCTTGGAGCCTTCACGTGGAATACGGGCTAGCACATCACCAGCATCAACCTTCTGACCATCTTCAACGGACAAAATAGCATCCACACTCATAAAGTAGCGCGCTTCCATGCCATTACCCAGCATGAGAACCTCACCGCCTTTATCCGCCGCTTTATCACGTAAAGTCACACGAGGCTTTAGATCAGAACCGCGCGGTTGCTGTTTCCAGTCAACCACCACTTTGGAGGAGATGCCCGTCGCTTCATCCATGATTTCACGCACGGACAGCCCTTCGACGAGATCGATATAGTGAACGATACCTGCCTTTTCAGTGATAATAGGAACCGTATACGGATCCCACTCAGCCAGCTTATCGCCCTTGGAAACTGCCTGCTTATCTTTAATCAACAGTTTCGCACCATAAGGCACCTTGTGACGTGCGCGCTCGCGGTCATTACTATCAATAAGCACAATCTCGCAGTTCCGAGACATTACGATATCGACTTTATCGGAGTTTTTAACGAGGTTCTTGTTAACCAACTTCACTTTGGAGTCGAAGGCGGCCTCAATGGCAGACTGCTCTGCACCACGCTGCGCTGCACCACCAATGTGGAACGTTCGCATAGTCAGCTGAGTTCCTGGCTCTCCGATGGACTGAGCTGCAATGACACCTACAGCTTCACCGGTATTAACCCTTGTGCCGCGTGACAAGTCACGACCGTAACATTTAGCACAGATGCCCGAAACTGTTTCACAGGTCAGAGGAGAGCGCATTTTAATGCGCTCGACGTTCGCTGTTTCGATAACCTCAACATCTGCCTCATCCAACAAATGCCCTGACTTGAACAGAACGTCTCCTGACGCTGGGTCAACGATATCCTCAAGCACTGTACGCCCCAGCACACGCTCGCCAAGAGAGACAACAACGTCACCACCTTCGATAAGAGGTAATGCGTCAATACCGATTTTTGTTCCGCAATCGTCTTCGACAATGATCGCGTCCTGCGCCACGTCAACCAGACGACGCGTCAGGTAACCAGAGTTAGCCGTCTTCAGAGCCGTATCGGCCAAGCCTTTACGAGCACCGTGAGTCGAGTTGAAGTATTCAAGAACGGTCAGCCCCTCTTTAAAGTTGGAGATGATTGGCGTTTCAATGATTTCGCCAGACGGCTTTGCCATCAACCCACGCATACCGGCCAACTGTTTCATCTGGGCAGCAGAACCACGAGCACCAGAGTGGGCCATCATGAACACAGCATTAATTTCTTTGCCGTCTTCCATCTTAGAAATTTCGCCCATCATGGCTTCAGCGACACGTTCCGTGCAGTGAGACCAAGCATCAACGACCTTGTTGTATTTCTCACCTTGGGTGATCAATCCATCTTGATACTGTTGCTCAAATACTTTGACCTGATTTTCAGTGTCATTAACCATCTTATCTTTGGTCGCGGGGATCAACAGATCGTCTTTACCAAACGAAATGCCTGCTTTCGCGGCATAACGGAAACCAAGCGACATAATGTGATCACAGAAAATAACCGTCTCTTTTTGACCACAGTGACGATAAACAACGTCGATAACTTCCTGAATATCCTTCTTACGCAATAAGCTGTTGATCAAAGAGAATGGCACTTTTGGATTGCGCGGCAGTTCTTCTGACAAAATCATGCGCCCAGGAGTCGAATCAACTGTCAGCGTAACAGGATCACCGTTTTCATCAACTGTATGATAACGCGCCTTAATCTTAGCGTGGACCGAGACCTGACGTGTTTGCAGTGCATGCTCAATTTCAGCAAGGTCAGTAAACACCATACCTTCGCCTAACTCGCCATCACGCTCCATGGACAGATAGTAAAGCCCAAGAATCATATCCTGTGTCGGAACGATAATTGGCTTACCGTTCGCCGGACTGAGAATATTATTTGTGGACATCATGAGAACCCGAGCTTCCAACTGCGCTTCAAGCGACAGAGGAACGTGCACGGCCATTTGGTCCCCATCGAAGTCAGCGTTAAACGCTGTACAGACAAGCGGGTGCAACTGGATAGCTTTTCCTTCGATAAGCACCGGTTCAAAAGCTTGAATACCAAGACGGTGCAACGTCGGCGCACGATTGAGAAGCACAGGATGCTCTCTGATGACTTCCTCTAAAATATCCCAGACTTCGGGACGCTCTTTCTCAACCATACGCTTGGCGGCCTTAATCGTGGTGGCCATGCCGTAGAGTTCCAACTTGGAGTACACAAAAGGCTTGAATAACTCGAGCGCCATTTTCTTAGGAATACCGCACTGATGCAGTTTTAACTCGGGTCCAACAACGATAACTGAGCGGCCGGAGTAATCGACACGCTTACCCAGCAAGTTCTGCCGGAAACGCCCTTGCTTACCCTTAAGCATGTCAGACAAAGATTTTAGCGGACGCTTATTCGCACCTGTAATCGCACGACCACGACGCCCATTATCAAACAAGGCGTCAACAGATTCTTGCAACATCCGTTTTTCGTTGCGGATGATGATGTCTGGTGCCCGAAGTTCAATAAGGCGCTTGAGGCGATTGTTCCGGTTGATAACGCGACGATATAGATCGTTTAAATCCGATGTCGCGAAACGGCCGCCATCGAGAGGAACGAGAGGGCGCAGTTCCGGCGGAATAACAGGAACAACTTCCAAAATCATCCATTCCGGACGCGCGCCAGAAACCAGGAACGCCTCAACGAGCTTAAGGCGCTTGACGTATTTTTTACGTTTTGCTTCTGAGCCAGTTTCACGAAGATCGACTTTTAATTGATCACGCTCTTCATCGAGATCAATTTGCTCTAACATCACCCGAATAGCTTCGGCACCGATGCCGACTTCAAAGCCATCTTCACCATACTCATCAACGAGGCGTTGATATTGCTCTTCGTTCAGTAATTCGCCTTGCTCAAGCGGAGTGACGCGCGGGTCCATGACGACATAGCTCTCGAAGTACAAAACACGCTCGAGATCTTTAAGGGTCATGTCCAGAAGCAAACCAATGCGACTTGGCAGTGACTTCATAAACCAAATGTGTGCGACTGGGGCCGCGAGCTCAATGTGGCCCATTCGGTCACGGCGTACTTTCGACAGCGTAACTTCGACACCACATTTCTCGCAGATAATGCCCTTATACTTCATGCGTTTATACTTACCGCACAGGCACTCATAATCTTTAATGGGTCCAAAGATACGCGCGCAGAACAGACCATCCCGTTCCGGCTTGAAGGTCCGATAGTTGATGGTTTCCGGTTTCTTGATCTCACCGAAAGACCACGAGCGAATTTTCTCAGGGCTGGCTATAGAAATTCGGATCTGGTCAAAAGACTCCGTACCAGACGGTTGTCCGAAAATTTTCATCAATTCGTTCATCTGCGTTCTCCTTGGAACCATGGGCATCCTTGCCGGGTTCCTATTTCGTGTGCGTCTTACATCAAGTCTTCAGTAGTTCATCTTCACTACCTGAAACTAAAGACGCCCTTACGATGTTCCGCTATGGCTTAATTCAACATCCAAGCAAAGTGATCTCATTTCTTTAACCAAGACGTTGAAAGATTCTGGGATACCAGCTTCAAACGTATCATCACCGCGAACAATGGATTCATAGACTTTGGTTCTGCCAGACACGTCATCGGACTTTACAGTCAACATTTCTTGAAGTGTGTAGGCAGCTCCGTAAGCTTCCAATGCCCAAACTTCCATTTCACCGAAGCGCTGTCCGCCAAACTGGGCTTTACCGCCAAGGGGCTGTTGCGTGACCAGTGAATACGGACCAATGGAGCGCGCGTGAATTTTATCATCGACCAAGTGATGCAGTTTCAGCATGTAAATATAGCCGACAGTTACTTTACGATCGAACGGTTCGCCCGTAGTGCCATCGTAAAGTGTGACTTGACCAGACGTATCCAGACCAGCCTTCTCTAACATTTCAGCAATATCGCTTTCTCGCGCTCCATCAAAAACTGGTGTCGCAATCGGAACACCGTTCTGCATATTGGTCGTTAGTTCTATTAGCTCATTCTCTTGAAGTGGATGAATGTCTGACTTGTAATCTTTTTCTCCATAGACGTTCTTCATGAACGCCCGGATATCCTTGTCAGATTTAGTCGTCTTGTATGACGCGAGAAGCTCTCCGATCTGAACACCGAGACCGCGGCACGCCCAACCAAGGTGAGTTTCAAGAATTTGCCCCACGTTCATGCGCGATGGCACGCCTAGCGGATTCAACACGATGTCGGCCTGAGTACCATCTTCGAGATATGGCATATCTTCGATCGGAACGATCTTAGAGATCACTCCCTTGTTTCCATGACGACCGGCCATCTTGTCACCAGGTTGAAGCTTGCGCTTAACGGCAACAAAAACTTTAACCATTTTGAGAACACCCGGGGGCAGTTCGTCACCGCGTTGCAGTTTCTCAACCTTGTCATCGAATCTCTCATCAATGACAGCAACACTGTTTTCGAAGGACTTTTTGAGTTCCTCTACGTCTGCCATGACTTGGTCATTAGCAATCACAATTTGACGCCATTGACCTGGCGTCAACGCAGCCAGAACGTCCTCGGTTACCATCTTGCCTTCTTCCACGCCCTTTGGCCCGGAGACAATTTTTCTATTGAGGATAAGCTCTTTGAAACGTTCATTCAAAGAACGCTCTAGAATTGCTTTTTCATCATCACGGTCTTTGACGAGTTGCTCAATTTCCATGCGCTCAATGGCAAGGGCACGCTCATCTTTATCGATACCGCGGCGATTAAACACTCGCACTTCAACAACAGTCCCTGTGGCCCCCGGCGACACCTTCATCGATGTGTCGCGAACGTCTGAAGCTTTTTCACCGAAGATTGCACGGAGCAATTTTTCTTCCGGCGTCACAGGGCTTTCACCTTTTGGCGTCACTTTACCAACGAGAATATCCCCTGGTCCAACTTCAGCACCGACATAAACGATACCAGCTTCGTCAAGATTGCCGAGAGCTTCTTCGCCAACGTTTGGAATATCACGTGTGATCTCTTCCTGACCCAGCTTGGTGTCACGGGCCATGATTTCAAACTCTTCAATATGGATCGATGTAAACACGTCATCCCGAACAATGCGTTCTGAGATCAAAATTGAATCTTCGAAGTTGTAACCATTCCACGGCATAAACGCGACAAGCACGTTACGGCCCAAGGCAAGCTCGCCGAGTTGTGTCGACGGACCGTCAGCAATGATATCAGCCTTTGCAACGATATCTCCAACCTTCACCAAGGGGCGTTGGTTGATGCACGTATTTTGGTTAGATCTTTGGAACTTTTGCAAACGATAAATATCAACACCGGGTGCAGAAGAAGATGTGTCTTCTGTTGCGCGCACAACAATACGTGTCGCATCAATCTGCTGAACAACACCAGAGCGGCGGGCCGTGACGGATGCCCCAGAATCCTGGGCGACAACATCTTCGATACCCGTGCCAACGAGCGGCGCTTCGGCACGGAGGAGCGGCACTGCTTGCCGTTGCATGTTAGACCCCATGAGGGCGCGGTTCGCATCATCGTTTTCAAGGAATGGAATCAATGCCGCCGCGACAGAAACTAACTGTTTGGGCGAAACGTCCATGTAGTCAATTTCTTCTGGCGGTATCATCACAAAATCGCCTGCCTTCCGGCAGTTAATCAGATCATCTTGGAAGCGGCCCGTTTTTTCATCAATAGGCTCGTTAGCTTGAGCGATTTTATAGCGCCCCTCTTCCATAGCCGACTGATAAACGACTTCATTAGTGACTTTTCCGTTCACCACTTTGCGGTAAGGGCTCTCAATAAAGCCGTACTTATTAACCCGCGCGAACGTCGCCAAACTGTTGATCAAACCAATGTTTGGACCTTCTGGCGTTTCAATTGGACAAATCCGACCGTAGTGAGTTGGGTGAACGTCACGGACTTCAAAACCTGCACGCTCACGGGTCAGACCACCCGGCCCAAGCGCAGAAAGACGACGCTTGTGCGTAATTTCTGATAGTGGGTTTGTCTGGTCCATAAACTGAGACAGTTGTGAAGATCCAAAGAACTCTCGAACAGCTGCTGCAGCCGGCTTAGCATTAATCAAGTCATGCGGCATGACCGTATCAATCTCAACAGAGCTCATACGTTCACGAATGGCACGCTCCATGCGCAACAAACCGACACGATACTGATTTTCCATCAGTTCACCGACTGAACGTACACGACGATTACCGAGGTGATCGATATCATCGATATCACCCTTGCCGTCTTTAAGCTGCACCAGCACTTTGACAATGCTCAGGATATCTTCTTTGCGCAGAACGCGTGTCGTATCTGGAACATCATCGAGGCTGAAGTCCAACCGCGCATTCATCTTCACTCGACCGACAGCTGACAAATCGTAACGTTCGGAGTCAAAGAACAAGCTACGGTACATTGCAGAAGCCGTATCAAGTGTGGGTGGCTCGCCGGGACGCATGACGCGATAAATATCGACCAATGCTTCTTCACGCGTTGTGTTTTTATCCAGCGCAAGCGTATTGCGGATATACGGCCCAATATTCACGCCATCAATCGCAAGAACATCAATAGATGTAATTTTCTGCTCGAGAAGTTCCTCGAGCATTTCCTCTGTAATTTCAGCACCGGCTTCAGCATGAATCTCGCCGGTCTCCAGATTAACAATCTCTTTAGCAATAAACTTGCCAATCAATTCTTCAGTCGAAATGCGAAGTTCCTTGACCCCGTCTTTCTCGAGTTTCGCAGCAACCCGGGTTGAGAGCTTGCTACCAGCTTCAACTTTGACACGCCCAGTTTTGGCATCCACTAAGTCGAACGGCAACTTAGCGCCCTTCATACGCTCAGCATCAAAAGGCGTCTTCCAGCCCTTTTTATCAAACGTATATGTGACTGTGTCGTAGAAGTAGTCGAGGATCTCCTCGGAACTCATACCTGTGATTTCATGGGCATCAATAGTCTTACCTTGCTTAGCGCGCTTGGCTCTCAGTTCTTCAGACTCAATACTGTCCAAAGCATAAAGCAAGGTCGTGACTGGCAACTTACGACGGCGATCAATACGCACATAGACGAGATCTTTCGCATCAAATTCGAAGTCAAGCCAAGAACCACGATAAGGAATAACGCGCGCAGCAAACAAGTACTTGCCGGACGAGTGCGTTTTGCCTCTATCGTGATCAAAAAACACGCCCGGAGAACGATGCATCTGCGATACTATAACGCGCTCTGTCCCATTGATGATAAAGGTGCCGTTGTCAGTCATCAAAGGCATATCGCCCATGTAAACATCTTGCTCTTTGATGTCGCGTACAGACCGGGCACCAGTCTCTTCGTCAATGTCCCAAACGACCAAGCGCAGCGTCACCTTTAATGGAGCAGAAAAAGTCAGCCCCCGTTGACGACACTCATCAACGTCATACTTCGGGTCTTCCAAATCATAGGCGACAAACTCAAGCTCGCCCTTACCGCTAAAATCTTTAATCGGAAAGACAGACTTGAAGACTTCCTGAAGCCCCGACACTTCACGCTCAGCAGCGGAAGCTCCTGTGCGCAAAAAAGTATCGTAAGAGCTTTTCTGAACCTCAATGAGGTTAGGCATGGTCGCCACTGAAGGAATGCGACCAAAATTCTTACGGATCCACTTACGACCGGTGAACGACTTCGACATGAGTGATCCTCACTAGTTGACGTTTGAACCGCAATCAAGGGCAACAAACGGATTAGGCAGAGACACGAATACGATGACGACAGGGGCTAAGCATTCTAACGACCAAGCCCCTCTCGTCATCGAACCTCAACGACAAACAGCTGCGATACCGCAGCGAAAAAATGGTGCGAGAAGCAGTACCCAGTGGCACTGCTTCCCAAACACCGAACTTTTATAGCCGCTTGAATTACTTGAGCTCCACTTTAGCTCCAGCTTCTTCCAGCTTCTTCTTGATTTCTTCAGCTTCGGCCTTAGGCACACCTTCTTTAACAGGCTTAGGTGCACCCTCAACGAGGTCTTTAGCTTCTTTAAGGCCGAGACCGGTGATGGCCCGGACTTCTTTAATAACGTTGATTTTCTTATCGCCGACTTCAGCAAGAATAACGTCAAAGTCGTCTTTTGCTTCTGCGGCTTCACCGCCAGCAACCGCACCACCGGCAGCAGCGACAGCTACTGGCGCAGCGGCAGAGACGCCCCATTTTTCTTCGAGCATTTTAGAAAGCTCTGCAGCTTCCAAAACAGTCAGGTTAGAGAGGTCGTCTGCAATTTTTTCTAGATCAGCCATTGATTGGCACTCCAATTAAGGTTTGAACAGGTTTCTTTACGGATCAGCGTCAAGCGGCTTCGCCCTGCTGGGCCTTGGCATTGAGAACACGAGCCAACTGACCGCCTGGAGCTTGAAGCACCCCTGCGATACGCGTGGCTGGCGTAGAGATCATGCCAACAAGCTTGGCACGGAGTTCGTCCAAAGATGGCAGTTTGGCTAGGGCACCGACTTGCGCGATGTCCATAATCTGTCCATCCAGGGATCCACCCAGAATCACTAGATTCTCATTGTCCTTGGCAAAGTTTGCGCACACTTTTGCAGCTGCGACCGGATCCTCTGAATAGGCAATTGCCGTTGGTCCGGTAAACAACTCGCTCAAGTCTTCAAACTTGGTTCCTGCTAAGGCAAGACGCGTGAGCCGATTTTTAGTGACACGGAATCCAGCCCCCGCCTCACGCGCTTTGCCACGCAGGTCCTCAAGTTGTTTAACAGTCAGGCCCTTGTAATGGGTGACTGCAACAAACGATTGGCCCTGGAGCAATGCGTTGAGAGAGGAAATCAGATCCTGTTTTTGCTCTCGGTTCACATCCGTCTCCGCTACGAAGGTTCTCGGCATAAAAGCTGCCTCGAACCAGTTGCACATGATGTCAGTCAACAAACTCGCACGACCAACATCGCTCATGTCCTGCCGCAGAAGTGCCGATCCGTTGTTGGCTCTTAGTCAAACCAATACGAATATCCACTCCCATCTATGATGGCGGCCTATGCCATTAAGCCCACCGGTTTCCCGGAAAGACGCCACCAGTCTCGGACAGGCTGCGAAACCCTAAGGTTCCGCCTTTCAGCCCCCTCAAAAGCTTGAAGAGACCGAAAGCCTTTAGCTGTCAGCCAGCGCTTGCTTCACTAACAGTAACTTTGACACCCGGCCCCATTGTGGAGCTGAGCGAAATCTTCTTTAAGTATGTGCCTTTAGCGCCGGTTGGCTTAGCTTTTAAAATAGCGCCAAGAAATGCCTGGAGGTTCTCGCTTAACTGCTGCTCAGAGAAGCTTGCCTTACCAATCCCTGCATGGACCAAGCCAGCCTTCTCAACTCTGAACTGAACTTCACCAGCTTTAGCGTTTTTAACGGCCGTTTCGACATCAGGCGTCACAGTTCCAAGCTTTGGGTTTGGCATTAAGCCGCGTGGACCGAGCACCTTACCAAGCTTACCAACAACACCCATCATATCTGGCGTTGCAATAACGCGGTCAAAGCCTGTTTCTCCAGCTTGGATTTTCTCGGCTAAATCATCTCCACCAACAAAATCAGCACCCGCAGCCTTGGCCGCCTCAGCTTTATCGCCTTTTGCAAACACAGCGACGCGCATAGTCTTACCTGTACCATGTGGCAAAGCGACAACGCCTCTAACATTTTGGTCAGCATGGCGAGGATCGACACCAAGGTTCAGAGCCAATTCAATCGTTTCATCAAACTTTGCCGTAGCCCGCTCTTTAATCATCTTAACGGCATCATCAACGGAGTAAAAAGCATCGCGATCAATGGCTTCGTAGCTCGACGTTAGGCGTTTTCCTTTTTTTGCCATAATCTTTACCCCACCACTTCCAAGCCAATTGAACGTGCCGAGCCCTCAACCTGAAGCATGGCAGCTTCAATTGTTGCACAGTTCAAATCAGGCATTTTTTGTTCAGCAATCTCGCGTATTTGGGCTTTGGTCACAGAACCGGCGATGTCACGACCTGGTGTTGAGCCGCCCTTTTTCTTCTTAGACGCTTTGATCAAGAAATAACTCGTAGGAGGAGTTTTTGTTTGAAAGGTAAATGAACGGTCCGCGTAAACCGTAATTACGGTCGGAACCGGCACCCCTTGCTCCATTTGCTGCGTTGACGCATTAAACGCCTTGCAGAATTCCATAATATTTACACCACGTTGACCAAGCGCTGGACCGACCGGTGGGGACGGGTTCGCTTGGCCAGCCGCAATCTGCAACTTAATATAGCCTGTTATCTTCTTCGCCATGTTATCACCTCAGCAATTGCGCCAAATTACCCTTCAGCGCGCCGGGTCCGTGGTACGGTTCTCCGAGGCCTTTCGGAGACGACCTCCCACAGAATTCCTATAGTTTTTCGACCTGACTGTATTCCAGTTCGACAGGTGTCGAACGACCAAAAATGGACACTGAAACCTTCAATCTGGCCTTCTCTTCATCAATATCTTCAACAAATCCGTTAAACGACGAGAACGGACCGTCGCTCACACGAACTTGCTCACCAACCTCAAATACCACCGAGGGTTTCGGACGCTCTATCCCTTCCTGCACCTGACGCATAATTTGCTCAGCTTCAGATTGGGAGATCGGCGATGGCTTACCTTGACCACCCAGAAAACCTGTGACTTTCGGCGTGTTTTGGACCAAATGCCAACTCTCGTTGGTCAGGTCCATTTTAATCAACACATAGCCTGGAAAGAACTTGCGCTCCGCATTGACCTTAGCCCCGCGACGCATTTCCACAACTTCTTCAATAGGCACAAGCACTTCTTCGATCTTGTCAGCCATATTTTGCTGCACAGCTTGCTCTCGGATCGACTGAGCCACTTTACTCTCGAATCCAGAATAAACGTGCAACACATACCACTTAGCAGACATTCTATCGGCCCCTTACCCAAACAACCATGAGACGCCGAGGCTGAGAATTTTGTCTACCACCAAGAAAAAAACCGCAAAAATACTGCAGAATATAAAAACCAGGAGCACCGACACGGATGCTTCTCTGCGGCTCGGCCATGTCACTTTAGACATTTCCTGCCTAACCTGCCGAACAAACTGACCTGGTGTGGTTCTTGCCATTTTCTCTTTTTCGTCCGACCTAAATAACCCAACGTCTCAGGCAGTTTTGCCTTTTGTTTTCAACACCTAAGACGGAATGAACGACTGTCAAAAAGAAATTCAAATTAAAGCCCAGGCAGGCATTTATAGGGTGGCAGGGGTGATAGGACTCGAACCTACAGCCCCCGGTTTTGGAGACCGGTGCTCTACCAATTGAGCTACACCCCTACACTTTAAGTGGCCGCCCTTAGAACCGGTGCCATCCACATGAAAGATTACGTGGAACCCACCGCCATATTTGCCTAGTGCCTTAATATCTTTGACTAAAACTTCGCTCTAACCGCCGTCTTGGGCGCAAAAAAACTTGTCCGGTCGACACAGGTGTGACGACCGGATGGCGGTCTATAGCGCGCACTGACCAGGAAAATCAAGGCTTTTTAACGATTTACCTGAGCACAAACGCGGTATTTAGCTCAACGCTCTATAAGACCGCCTAAATATTGCCTATTCGATAATTTTAGCGACGACCCCGGCACCGACGGTACGACCGCCTTCGCGGATAGCGAAGCGCAGACCATCATCCATGGCAATCGGGGCAATCAGGTTGACCTGCATGGAAATATTATCTCCAGGCATAACCATCTCTGTCCCTTCCGGAAGCTCAATCGTCCCCGTCACGTCCGTCGTGCGGAAGTAAAAC
>JAVJSV010000008.1 GCA_040219235.1 Rhodospirillaceae bacterium | reverse complement strand
TCTTCCGATCTCGCGAAAGACAGACCGGAGGGCGCGAAAGACAGACCGGAGGGCGCGAAAGACAGACCGGAGGGCGCGAAAGACAGACCGGAGGGCGCGAAAGACAGACCGGAGGGCGCGAAAGACAGACCGGAGGGTGACAAAAGATGACCCAAAGCGTTTGCATCCTCCTTAAGGTGTTCTCATGACAGCTGAGCAATCTATGATAAGTGAACAGTCTGTCGTGGCTTCAACCGCGCCAGACCTTGGTGTTGAGGATTGGCACGATTTAACCTCGCCCAGAGCTTTGTTTAAGACGCGGTTTGATGATCTGTTTGTTGGCGAGATCGCCGTGCGTCTTGGTCAATCAGATCTCGGTACATGCTTTGTCGCAGCACTTGTTGCGCAGGGATGGATTGGGTCTGCACGGCATCTTGCAGAAGCGCTTCCGGCGGGCAAGGAGCCCCTGGACATCACCGATGTTCGAAACGCTTTTGCAACGCTCGGATATCGTACAGATATTATTGATTTCGATCTTTCGGAATTAAGCCCGCTTGATGAGAAATCAATCGTCATGGTTGACGATGAACCTGCATTTGTTGTGCTGGAGTGTGCTGCCGATACGATAGTCGGTTTTGATTATGAAACCCGGACTTTGGTTGAATGCCCCAAGCCTTCAGGTATGGCCCGCGTCATTACCGTCGAGCTGCACGACCCTGACGATGACAATGACCGTCTTGAGCCAGATCGTTGGTTCCGGTCAAAGTTGAGTCGATTTGAAAGCCTTTTGGTGCAAGCCTTTGTGCTTTCGTTCTTTGTAAATGGACTCGGTTTAGCGACACCCTTGTACGTTATGTTTGTCTATGATCGGGTGATCACCTCTGAATCATTCAGCACGCTCGCCTATCTCTCCATCGGGATTGGTTTGGCTTTTGCGTTTGATTTCCTGTTTCGCCGCATACGATCAAAGACCCTCGGGTATGCAGGCGCACGCCTCAGCTACATTGTTGGCAATGCGATTTTTGAACGCCTGCTGGGCTTACCCAGTCGTCTCACAGAGCGCGCCGGAATCGGCGCTCAAGTGGCGCGAATCAAAGACTTGGAACGGGTGAGAGACATCTTTAATGGTCCGGTTGGACAAGCGGCCTTGGATATTCCATTTGCGACACTTTTTATTATCGCTATCGCCATTATCGGTGGCTCGTTGGCGATCGTGCCAATCGCGATCGGTGCGTTCTATATTATCGGTGGTATCATTTTTGTGCGTGTCGTGCGCATCAACGTAAACCGGGCGGCGCAGCATGGCGCAAAACGCCAGGAGTTGATGCTCGAGACCGTTAACAAGATGCGCGCGATTAAGGCCAGTGGCGCCGAAGAGGTTTGGCGCGAGAGGTTTGCACAATTGTCTGCAAAGGCCGCGCGCAGTAATTTCCAGAATGCGCAGATGGCAGCGTTGGTTATTACGATCAGTCATTCCATGACAATCGTCGCCGGGCTGGCCACTCTTGGTATTGGTATCGATAAAGTGATCGCCGGTACTTTGACCACAGGAGGGCTCATTGCCACCATGATGATGGTCTGGCGTGTTCTTGCACCGCTGCAAAGCGCCTTTGTTTCTATGACCCGTATTGGTCAAGTGGGCTCCTCAATCCGCCAGATCAACCGGTTGATGGCCGTGCGCCCGGAGCGTGACCCGAGGCAGATTCTAGAGCCGATTGAAGGCATTCAGGGACACGTCCAGTTCAGCAACGTCACGCTGCGGTATGGCGCGGATACAGACCCGGCATTGATCAACATATCTTTCACGGCAGAACCTGGCGAAGTGATTGCGATCATTGGGCCAAACGGCTGTGGTAAGTCGACCGTGCTGAAAGTTCTTTCCGGTCTTTACAAACCCCAAGGCGGCAGCATCAGGATAGACGGTCATGATGTTCGGCAAATGGATCCGGTGGAATTGAGGCATGTCATTGGTTATGTGCCCCAAGTGCCCCAAATGTTTGACGGTACAATCGCCGATAATCTGCGCTTGGCGCTGCCCACCGCAACCGACGCTGAATTGCTTGAAGTCATTGAAAGAACCGGCGCGACTGAGCAGCTCAACCGTTTACCTGAAGGTCTGAACACGCTTATCAGCACACGTGAATTGGAAAAGTTGCCGGCCAGTCTGTTGGTCCGGTTGTCATTGGCGCGGGCTTATCTCAAAGCGCCACCGATCGTGCTTATGGATGAGCCGGTAACTGGTCTCGATTTTGAAGGGGAATATTTGTTCACTTCAGCGGTCGAAGAACTCAAGAAAACCTCGACTGTTCTGGTTGTGACCCACCGCCCAAGCCATATGAAACTGGCCGATAAAGTCTTGATGCTAGAGCGCGGGGCAACAAAGTTCTTCGGCCCTGCTGAAAAAGTCTTAGAAAAGTTTTTCGCCCAACCTAAATAAGTAATCAGCCGCTTACCGTGGCTACGGAGTTTCAAGTAATGAGTGAAGCAAACACAAGTTTTGATTCTAGATTCCGTCGCATTCGCGATATCGCGAACGCTGACATCATTCATGAAACGGGGACCTCGAAGATGGTGTCCCGCGGCATCGCGGCCGTCGGTCTTTTTATTGTTACCTTTTTGGTCTGGGCGGCCATAGCGAAGGTTGATGAAATTACGATTGCGATGGGTGAGGTGGTGCCAGTTGGTAGCGTTAGGCCAATTCAACACTTGGAAGGCGGGATTGTCTCCGAGATTCTTGTTCAAGAAGGCGAGTTGGTTGACGTCGGTACGCCACTGGTCCGCTTCGATGCCCAATCAGCCTCTGCGGAATTGGAGCAAGTCAGAGTGCGCGAAGTTGCACTCTTGCTTCAGCAAGAGCGGCTCAGAGCCTACGCCGAAGACCGCACACCTGATTTTACTTTTGCACCAGAAGAATTTGTCTCTCTGGTTAATGATCAAAATAATATTTTCGAGTCAGAGATGGTGTCGCGACAGAACCAACGTAATATTCTCGTTCAGCAAATTGCCGAACGGCGCTCAGAGCTGGACACAAATCGGGAGCAACAGGCAAGCAATGGCCGGCAGGTTAAGCTCCTTCAAGACGAGTTTGAAGTTCGTAAAAAGCTATTCGAGGATGGCCTTCTGTCCCGTGTTATGTATCTCGGCGTTCAACGCGAGTTAGAAACGGCTAAAGGCAACGGGCAGCGTTTGATTGGTAATGCTGCTACGATTGGAGAGTCTATTATTGAATTGGAGCAACGGCTGGCCGAGTTGGATAGCCGCCTTCGTCAGGAAGCTCTGCGCCAATTGGGTGCAGTTTCGTCGGAACTGTCCGAAGTTGAGCAAATTCTCAGCGGCCTTGAAAATAGAGATAGCAGATTAACCGCCCTTTCGCCTGTCCACGGTCTGGTACAACAAATTGCTGTTCAGGCGGGAGGCGTGGTTGCCCCTGGGGGATTGGTAGCTGAAGTTGTTCCTGTCGATGCCGGTTTTCTGATCGAAGGCCGTGTTTCAACGCGCGATATCGGCTTCGTTAATGGTGGCCAGCCGGTAGATATCAAAGTCCATACCTATGATTTTTCCCGCTATGGATCTGTTCCGGGGCAGGTGATTTCTACGTCCGCAACAACCATGCTCGATGAGAGCAATACACCATTTTATCGGGTCCGTGCCTCTCTGTCCCAGACCTACGTTGGCCACGACCAACTGGCTAATCCTGTGTTCCCGGGAATGACGGTCCAGATGGATATCAAAACCGGGCAAAAGAGCATCCTGCAATATCTGCTGAAGCCGTTTTATACGGCGGTGAACGAGGGGTTCCGCGAGCGTTAACCACCTCGCCCGTTCTTTCTCTGGCTAGCTGTCTGCCTGTCTGGCACGTCAATTGCATCACTATGGGTATATCGACGTTTCATAGTTCCAGAGGTAAGGCATGGCTGACCCAACAAATGAGCCCTTAGATCTCGACGAAGGCCAAGATCTAGATGCTATTGATCGCCCGCTAGGCGACGGAGCCAGCACAAACCCTCAGGATCCCAACACCCTAAGCGTCATTCATAAAGGCGGTGATGAAGGCTATCAGGGCGAGGCGACCGGTGGTGATCCGGTCCCAACAGACGATATTGACGATTTGCAAATTGAGAATATTGAGTCGCAAAATGCACCAGATCAGTTGGATGAGATCGATCCGTTAACAAATCAAGGCGGTCAGCAAGGCGGCGGTAATACTGGGGATACGGGTAACACGGGAGGGGGTGCCACAACGCAATCACGCACCCAGGAGCCTGAAGAGACACCGCCAGCACCAGATGAGCCCGGTGAAAACAGATTGGGCCGCACAACCGTTGGTGACTTTGAAACCTTTGGGGGCGCTGTTGGCGATGGCGTTGCGGAAGATGGCGAACCCACCATTGAAGAACAGTTAGACGCGATTGAAGATGACGCCGAAGAAGAGACTGAAGAAACAGACGAGACTGTTGAAACGGTTGATGACCCTGCGGATGGGGACCCCGATGATGGCGGCGACGCGCCAGAAGTAGCGGCAGCCGTGACAGAACCTGACACCGCTGTAGAGCCTCCAGTGGACCCAACACCCGACCCCACACCAGATCCCACACCAGACCCGACACCGGATCCGACGCCTGATCCTCAACCAGACCCAGAAGAGCCGGTTGTGGAGGAGGATCCTGCCCCCCCGGTCGAAGACGAGGTTGTTGAGCCTGTTGCGCCCGACCCGGAACCAGCGCCTGAACCAGATGCGCCACGGGTGAGTGCGGCTGATGCGTCCGGCGATGAGGACTCACCAATCCCCTTGTCTATTGATCTTGCTCAGAGCAATGACCCTGCGGTGTCTATTTCTGGAGTGACCTTCACTGGTGTTCCAGAGGGCGCGACTTTATCCGCTGGTGTTGAAAATGAAGACGGCAGTTGGACGGTCACGGCGGCGCAATTGAGCGGCTTGACGATCACGCCACCTGAAAACTCCAATGATGATTTTACTATCTTAGCGGCTGTGGCTACGGCCAATAGCACAACGGGTGTCGACACTGTCGTCAATGCTAACGTTTTCGTTTCCGTGACTGGTGTGGCTGACACACCTGTGATCGCGTTGGGTGAGGCACAAGGTGACGAAGACACAGCCATAAATCTGTCCGTCAACATTACATTGCCTGACAACGATGGCTCAGAGACTCTTTTTGTAACCATTAGCAATGTGCCTGAAGGCGCGACTTTGTCCGCTGGTGTAGATAATGAAGATGGCACCTGGACCCTTTCTCCCGCCGACATTGCCGGTCTTACCATCACGCCGCCTGAGCATTTTAGCGGAACGCTAAATCTAGAGGTTGAAGCTGTGTCGCAGGAAGATGACGGTGATATTGCTGAGACATCAGTTGTATTGCCCGTTGTTGTGGCTGCCGTCGCCGACGCGCCCGAGGCGGAGGTTCAGTCAAATTCAGGGGATGAAGATGAATTTATCCCTCTTGAGATTGAAGCTGAACTGGTTGACGCAGATGGGTCTGAGTCTCTTTCCTTTACGATCTCTGACATTCCGGAAGGGGCAACGCTTACCAATGATCTCGGCGAAACGTTTGCGGGCTTTGAAACGCTAGAGCTTGCGCCAGAGCAGATCGTTGGCTTGCAAATTAAGGGGCCTGAGCATTTCAGTGGTGAAATCGCACTCACCGTGACAGTGACCTCAACTGAAGCTTCCGGTGAAACAGCTGAGACCGTTCAATCGGTGGTTATTGAAGTTGCGCCTGTCGTTGATACGCCAGAACTTTCTGTTCAGGCGGCTGAAGGTCAGGAAGACGCGTTTATTGCCCTCGATATCAGTGCTGCATTTGCAGACCAGGATGGGTCAGAGTTTTCCTACATCATAATCTCTGAAATTCCTGACGGTGCTGTTCTAACAAACAAGGCGGGTGACACGTTTAGCGGGGATAACAGTTATGAGTTGACACCCGATCAACTCATTGGCCTCAGTATTAAAGCGCCAGAGCACAGCAGTGATGACTTTGAGCTTGAAATCGAAGCTGTTTCTGAAGAAGACAGTGGCGACACTGATTCTGTCTCAGCGACTTTACTGGTTGAAGTACACGCGGTTGCGGATGCGCCTGATTTAATCGTTGGTGCCGAAGCGACGGCCCAAGTACAGAACGCCACTGAAAGTCAGCAAACAGCATCGGACGGCGATGATCAGCTTTCCGGTGATGGTGGCGATAATGTCATCGGTGGTGATGCAGGCAACGACGTCATCTATGGCGATCAACAGAATTTTGTGTCGGTGGTATCGTTAGACATCAGCGCAGCTCTCATAGACTCTGATGAGTCAGAAACATTGACCGTATCTCTTGAAGGTATTCCGTCAGGGGCTACCTTGTCGCTGGGAACGTTGCTAGATGACGGTCGTTGGGAACTGAGCCAAGACGATTTAGATGCGATTGCAGGGGATGGTCTGTCTCTCACCCTGACTGGCGACGTTGCTGACTTTGAAATTGAAGTCATGGCAATCGCCACAGACCAAGACCCCGAAACAGGTGTGGAAACTCAGTCTACGAAGACGGCCACGGTGAACGTCACTTTGGATCGTGAAGCGGCTGTTGGTGACGATGTTTTAAGCGGCGGTGACGGGGATGACGAACTCCATGGCATGGGCGGTCATGACCGCTTAGAAGGTGGTGAAGGTAGTGACACCCTCCATGGTGACGACGGTGATGATGTCCTCATTGGCGATGAAGGCACTGGTAGCGGCACACCTGACGTTGTTGAACACGATTGGTCACATAGCGATCCGTTCCCAGATCTGACGGAACGTCGCTCTGTTGATCCAGATGAAGTGAATGGTTTAGATCCGCGGTCAAACTTTACGCTTGCGGCTGACCATCAAGTCACTCTGACCTTCTTAAACGAAGGTGCGGGCTATAAGAATTCGTTGGGTTACTACAAAATTGGCCCGGACGGTGAAATCACCGACGTTCAAATGGCCTTTGAGAACGCCTCAAAACAGGGCTCTGGTGGCAGTCTTATCTCTAATGAATCCTCAGTCACGCTCGATCTTGAGGCCGGAGAGACATTCGCACTGTTTATAGTTGCCGATGGTTACAGCAAGAACAATTTCAGCAACTTTGATGATGGTCATTTTGAATTCCGCGATGGTGATGCGGGCGCAACCGTTAACAGCACCAATCCAAATCTTGTCTGGGTCGACACTGATGGAGGCGTGACAGACGTTAAAGGGTCCGTGTTCCATACGGCAGGAACGGATTCAAGCATTCCGCTCAACTATGACGGCAAGCAGCACGTTGTCTCTGGTTATGACTCTGAAACCGGCGGCATGCTCATCGGGTTCGAAGATCTCAATAACGGCGGTGACAAAGACTACAACGACCTCGTCGTCCGCGTTGATATCGACCCCGTGGTTAACGACTTTGAAGGAAACAGCGATACGTTGTTCGGCGGTGCCGGCAACGACCAGCTGTACGGCAACCAGGGTGACGATAGACTTGAAGGGGGTGCGGGTAATGATCTGCTCGACGGTGGTGCAGGGTCTGACATTGTTGACGGTGGAGAAGGTGACGACTCTGGCATCTTTACCCTAGGTGAAGCCTCCGGAACGGATGTTTACAAAGGCGGTACAGGTCAGGATGATTTGACCGTTCGCGTGTCAGCCGAAGACCTTCGTAACCCTGATATTGTGGCCGACCTCCAAGCGCTACGGGATGCTATTGAAAGCGGTAATACAGAACCACAGACATTTGCGAACCTAAACCTCACAGTCGAGAGTTGGGAAGACATTTCTATCGTCGATATGGACGGCAACGCCGTGGATATCGATGTCGACGGGGCCAGCATAGATGTGTCTGCGGTTGAAGGGACTGAAGATTCTAGTATTCCGCTTGATATCGGTATTGGTCTGCGTGACGCAGATGGTTCTGAACAGATCACCGATATCGTAATTTCCGGTGTTCCCTCTGGCGCTACGCTCTCCGCTGGCACGCTGAATAGCGATGGAACATGGACCCTTGATGTTGCGGAAGTTGATGGTCTTTCTATTACCCCGCCAGAGGGCAGCAGCGATGACTTTGAGCTCTCTATTTCTGTCACTGTTGAAGAAACAACAACCGGTGAAACCTTAACCACAGTCGAAAGCCTACCTGTCTCAGTCGCGGGTGTTGCAGACGGTGTACAGGGCGGCGGTGCGGCAACCGATGGTGAAAGTACGATTACCATTCAGGTGAGCGGCAATCACTACCTGGGATCTCCCAACGCTCAGATTGTTATTGATGGCCAAGATATGGGGACCTTTACGGTCACAGCGGACCGTGCGCAGGGCGAAAACCAGCAAATTACATTGACGGGCGATTTTGGATCAGAGGGTCCGGGGTCTGTCGAAGTGAAATTCACCAATGATGCGTATAAGGCAGGCGTGGGTGACCGGAATCTGATCGTTGAATTCGTTGAGGTCAATGGCACCCGCTATGAGGCCGGTGGCCCAGGCGTCGTGTACGATAAGAACAGTGGCGCAGATATCGCTGGGCAGGAAGTCATGCCATGGGCCGGTAAACTGGTCTTCAATACGGAAGACAATGGTGGTCCCGGTGTGCCGTCTGGGGTGGAAGACACATTTATCGCTCTGAACCAGTCCATTGTTCTCGATGACAATGATGGATCTGAAACCATTGCCGGCATTGAAATATCAGGTCTTCCCGATGGGGCCGTGCTGTCTCACGGCGAGAATATTGGCGGCGGAACCTGGCGTGTTGATCCGGATGACTTTGCCAACGTGCAGGTGCGGGCCCCGGAAAACAGTGATGGCGACTTGTCATTGACAGTTCACGTGACAACAGAAGAGCAAGACAGTGGTGATCAGAATACATCATCATTTGCTGTTAATGTTGCGGTCGCCGCTGTCGCTGACGCACCCAATCTTATTGTTTCAGCCTCAGAAGGCACAGCTGGAGAGAGCATTGCGCTTAATATTGGGGCGTCACTCATAGATACAGATGGGTCTGAGTCTCTATCTGTTAAGGTGTCTGGCCTTCCAGAGGGCGCGCAACTGTCTGCTGGAACTGCAAATAGCAATGGCAGTTGGACGCTCACTTCGCAAGATCTGCAAGGGCTGTCAGTCACGGTGCCCGATGGCTTTGAAGGGTCTCTGAATCTGACGGTTTCAGCGCGGTCAACTGAGACAACAGGAGATCAAGCGACAACATCTGCTGACATCGCTGTCACAGTCCTCCCCGCCGTAGTGGATGATACAGAAGGTCAGGAAGGTGGCGACATTGGCGGCGGTGAAGACAGCACAATCACAATCCAAATCAGTGGTGACCATTACTTGGGAGCTCCGAAAGCTCAGATCACCATTGATGGCCAAGATATGGGCACGTTCACGATCACCGCAGACCGTGAACAAGGCGAAACAGAACTGATTAACCTGACCGGTGATTTTGGGGCCGATGGTCCGCAGTCGGTCGAAGTTCGATTTACAAATGATGCCTATAAAGAAGGCGTTGACGACCGGAATCTCATTGTAGATTTCATTGAAGTAAATGGCACTCGTTACGAGGCGGAAGGCCCTAGTGTTGTTTACGATAAGAACAGCGGTGCAGACATTCCAGGGCAGGAGGTTATGCCGTGGGCCGGAGCATTGATTTTTGATACTGCCGATAATGGCGGCCCAAGCGCGTTATCTGATTTGGATGAAGCCGCCGCCAGCCTTGTTGAGGACGAAGACGAGGATGAAGAAGATTTAGAAGATAAAGATGGTCTTGAGGACGGCGAAGAAGATACCGACGAAGAGTCTGACGGCGATGAAGACGACTCTGATGAGGAAGAGGACGAAGATACCGATGAGGAGTCTGATGACGATGATGAATCAGAAGATGATCTGGGTGGGAGAGATGGCGATGAGTCAATCATTGCCCGTGGTGCCCGCGTTGGTCTGACGTCTGATGATGGCGAGGAAGGTGACTCTCAGTCTGAAGACGAAGACTCAAGTGAAGAGGGAGTCTCAGCGTCGGATGAAGAAAATGATGAAAACGAACTCGACTCAGGGGAGCTCACGTCAGACGAACCAGACTCAGAAGACTCTGGTGGAAATGAGGAAGACGATGTTGATGAAGATGACGATCTTGGGCTTGCTGAGGATGAAGACTCTAATGAGTCGGAAACGGGGTCAGGCGATGGTCAAGAAGAAAATGAGGATGGAGAGAACGCTGAATCAGAGTCTGGCAGCAGCGTCTCTGATGTAGACGAAGACGAGTCATCTAATTCCTTTGGCGAAGATGATGAGGGAGAGGATGATGAATCTACTGGTGATGCATCAGCGAACGAGAACGGCGAGTCCGAGGACGAACAACAAGACGATGATCAGGATGATGATCAAGATCGCACCGTCTTTGATCTCATCGCTTCGGAAGAGGATGCTGGTGACTCAAATAGTGATGAGAACCCTGACTCTCTGGATGAAGATGAGACAACGGACTTTGAAGCTGAAGAGTCTAGCGACTGGATGGATGCGATTGAGGATCAAGGTGAGAGTGAAGATGATGGTGCTGATTTGTTCGAAGATGGTGGGGCCGACGCGCCTCTCATAGACGACACACCCGATAGTCCGTATGACGATAATTCAGGATCAGTCATCTAGGTTTCGATGCTTGTCAGATTGAGATGGAATTGGTGTAAGCTCATATTGAATTCAGGCCAAGGCAACTCTCACCAGACTGACAAATGAATGTCGTTAAGCGCAAATCATCCCAGCCTCTATTTTTTGGCCCTTGAGTCGCCGAATTTCGAGCATAACCGGGACATCCGTGAGGCTCTTGGGAGCGTGCTGAGAGAGTCTGCGCTTCCGGCAAGAAAGACAGAACACTTTTTGCTATGTGTATCAGAAATATATACCAATCTTGTGAAGCACGCGGGGGAGTCCTGTCGCTCCGTCTCTATTGAACTCTTTGAGGAAGGTGGGGGACTGAGTTGTCATATTACCGATGACGCAGAGCCGTTCACCGGATTTGCAGCGGAACGCGCGCTTTCTCTTGAACGGGCGGTGGAAGACGGTGGTCAGGTGGCCGGCATGGGACTTGGACTGATTGCCCGCTTGTTTCCAGATCATGATTATACATCTCGCAAAACCGATGAAGATCACTTGAACCGCTTTGTCATGCGGTATCCGCCGCGCCCATCTTTGTTCGCGCGTCCTAAAGTCATGATCGTGGAAGATGAGATCAGTCACCGCGTTTTAATTCGAACGGTTTTAGAAGATCATTATCAGGTCAGCAGTTTCACCAATGCAGAAGCGGCGTTGGCCTCGGTGTCAGAGTTAAATCCCGATCTCATCCTCTCTGACCTGTCTTTGCCCGGTGCGGATGGCCTCTCGTTTCGTCGAGAGCTGATGAAAGACGAGGAGTTGGATGCAATCTCTTTTGTCTTTCTAACTGGCGTCGAGGACCATCATATTGAAAGCGAAGCGGGTGAACTGGGCATAGATGACTTTCTCAACAAGCCCATTAACCTGCTACGGCTTAAAACAGTGGTGGACCGGATCACAATACGCCGCAGAAAATTGCTTGATCGCATGGTGTCGCGATTCTCTCGTAAGATTACTGAGACGGCCGCTCCCTACGTGCCGCCAAAACTGGCATCCTTTAACACGGCACTCTACGCCTTTACGCCGGAAGTCGGAGGCGGAGATATTGTTGTCTCTGAGGGATTGGGAGCTTATCAGGCCGTTATGGTCGCTGATGTTATGGGGCATGGTGTGCAGGCAAAGCTTTACGCTTTAACGCTTATCAGTCATTTTCGAACGGCGTGCAAACTGTTCAATGGTGAAGAGTTGCAAGCTGCAAAGGCGCTCATCTCTGAGGTTTCACAGAGTTTTTCGTCTGACTCAACTTTGGCGGATATCGTTGCGACAGGTGTGATTGCTGTTGTGGGAGATCACGGAGATATTCAATTGGCCTCAGCCGGACACCCCATGCCGGCGCTTATTGCCGAAAGCCGGAACCGGCTCATTGCTGTAGGGGGGCCGCTTCTCGGGCTTCCGGTGACCGATGAGTTCGAGCAGGTTGACCTTACCTTGTCTCAGGGAGAATCTCTGTTGCTTTATACAGATGGCTTGTACGAAGTTGGGCAGTCAACCGACCAACGGGAGGCAGCGGCACAGTCGCTTATATTTGCGCTTGGAGGGCTTTTCGGGAAAAGCTGTGATGCCGTTAAGAGAAAGTTATCCGCTGTTCACCGCCAGATGTTTTCTGATGGGGCTGGAGATGATGCGACGTTAGTTGTTTTACAGCGCGAGGATGCTTAATGCTGTCCGCTTCCGGCTTCCGCTTCTATAGCCTCTAGCATGCTCCGGCGCGCTTCTGTCCCAAGTGACTTAATAAACGTGGGCATGTCAGCGTAAACGCTCATAAAACTATCGACACGCGTGAGTTTAATAATTTCAAGCGGCTGACCAGATAGCCCCCAAACAATCAATTTCTGATCAGGGCCTGTGAGCTTTTTAGTCAAAGAGACCAAAAAGCCGACGCCGCTGGAGTCGGCGAACTTTACGTTAGACATATCAATCGCCAGCGAAGATTCTGAACTCTCAAGGGATTCAAGTACGCTTTTGCGTAATTCTGCCACCTGCGCGGCATCGAAGTCTCCATTCAATACCAAGATGTCAATCGGTCCGGCATGTTTTAGTATGTATGACATCTGTTTAGCCTGTTTCCATGCGTCGGGTAAGGTGAGCCTCAGTCGGTTCTGATAATTGAGCGCAAACAGGTTTGCATAAGTTCGCGAATCTCACCACTTGGTAGTACAGTATGCCTTTGATGGTTATTAGATATAAGATATTCAAATGTTTTAAATGCCTATGAATTCTACTTACCATAAATGGCTTGCTCTCATAGGCATTTGTTCGGTGCTATTGCTCCCATCACAAGGCTATGGGCAGTTCTCCAATAGTGGGCAACTGCTTTTTGAGGTTGGTGGTAAGCTGCCCTTGACCCGCGGTATTACAACTTTAGCAGGGGCGGGCGGTGGTGCCTTGACGCCGTGGGCAACGATATCCGGGAATGAGCTTGATCGTGGAATTGGCGCAACTGGTCACGTCAGTCATGTACACGTCTCTGATTTCTCGCTGACCTCAATCGGTGCGGCCGTTGGCTTCTACGACAAAGTGGAATTATCTTATAGCCACAACATCTTTGACACCAGAGATGCCGGTGCTCTGCTGGGGCTCGGGCAAGATTTTAACATTAAACAAGATGTTGCAGGACTTAAGGTGCGGCTTGTTGGAGATGCAGTCTATGATCAGGACTTATGGCTCCCGCAAATTGCTGCTGGCGTTCAATATAAAAGAAACAATCGTGGGGACTTGGTAAAAGGGCTTGGCGCAATCAGTCGTGATGGTGCTGATTTTTATATTTCAGCGACCAAGCTCTTCCTTGCCCAAAGTTTGCTTGTGAATGGAACGCTGCGGCTGACCAAAGCGAATCAAACGGGTCTGCTTGGATTTGGATCTACTGACTCCTCTGGCTATGCAGTACAGCCTGAGTTTTCCGTTGCTCTTCTGTTGTCGCGCCGCCTTGCGGTCGGCGGGGAGTACCGCTTTAAACCAAATAATTTAGGTTTCGCAAAAGAAGATGATTGGCTGGATCTGTTTGCGGCTTACGCGATCACAGACAATGTGTCCTTAACTTTGGCCCATACCCGTTTGGGAAGCGTTGCAACGTTTGAGAACCAAAATGGTGTGTACTTTTCTCTGCAAGCGGGGTTCTAACGTGTACCGTCATCCAGTTCGCGTTGCTTTGATTATAAGTCTTTCCCTTGCGCCAATGAACGCTGCTGTCGGCCAATCGCCGCTTCCTGATGAGAACCCCGTTGACCCATACGCAATTTCTAATGCCAATGCTGGCGCTACCCCTTACACGCATAAGCGATATTTTGAGCAATTTGGGGGCCAGGCAGGGATAGACCAGATCGTTGCGGATTTTACGCACCGGGTCCTGGAGGACCCTATCATTGGCGACATTTTCTTTGCGATCGACCAGGTTAGGTTCAAAAGAACCCTCAGCGAGCAATTCTGCTATATTTTGGGCGGTCCTTGCGACTACACCGGGCGGCCTATGCAGTCTTTGCATGAGGCCCATGGCATTACCCAGCGTGAGTTTAACGTCTTGGTCGAAAACCTACAGCTATCCATGGCCGAGTTTCAGGTGCCATTTCGCATCCAGAACAAGCTGCTTGCCAAGCTCGCGCCAATGTCTTCCGAGATTATATCCCGCTGAAATCCGGTCAATATATAAGACTTCTTTTGATTATTGCGCCACATTCCGTAATCTACCCCTCAATAGAGTTACAGAAGTGGAGTGGTGTATGACGCCGCAGAAAAGGCGATTGGTTGCCGCGAGTGTGATTTTTGTCGTGCTCGCTGGAATTGTTCTCTCGCAAACCGTCTTGGCACCGGTCCCCACACTTGCCATTGAGCAGGCTGATGAGGCTCAACAGGCATTGCTCAAGCAGGTCTTCCCCTCGGCTGAAGTGTTCTCCATCAAAGAGGGGCTGCTGCCACATCATAAGGCTTATGCGACAGACCCAGAGTCTGGTGAAGTACAACTGGTTGGTTTTGCGTTCATGACCCATGAAGTCGAGCCCGATGAATGGGCCTATGAGAGTGAGTTGGAGATTTTGGTTGGGATGACGGTTGAAGGTGTCATCACTGGCATCAAGCTCATCGACCACTATGAGCCTTTTGGCTATTTCTCAATCGAGCCAGAAGAATTCGCTGCTCAATTCCCGGGTAAGAGCATTCTTGATCCCTTTGTCGAAGGGGACGACATCGATTCTGTCAGTCGCGCGACCATCTCTATTGAAAGTGCGGCGCGGGTGATACGCAAGAGTGCGCGGCAAATTGCCCGGCAACATCTGTCGTCGCTAAATAAACAGTGATCAGAAACGTGACTCATATCCTGAAGGTTCTGGCCGTTGGCATTACTTTGTCGATGCCGGTACAAGCTGTTGCTGATACGTCCGCCGACAGCTTTGTTATGGCGGCGTCTCTACAGCAAGAGTCAGTTCCCAAAGAGCTTTCTCTGTCAGACCTCAACGCTCTGATCGCTGAAGATGACAAAACGCAGCCGACCTTTGACCGGAAAGTCATTATTGATCTGACAGCGCTCACCGCTTTCCTGACTCTGGCCATGGTCAGTTTTTTTAAGAAAAGTCGTCCCTTGAAGTATGTCACCATGGTGGTTGCTGTCGCCTATATGGGGTTTGTGAAAAGCAATCTGGTGTCCATCGTGCATCTGTTTGGGCTGATGAATCTGTCATTCCCCATATTTGAGTACAATCTCACGTGGTACTTGCTTATGGTCTTTACGATTGTGTCGACAATCTTCTGGGGGCGCCTGTATTGCGGGCGGATTTGCGCGTTTGGGGCAATGACCCAATTGATGGATCGTATCTTGCCCGCAAAGCTGAGGTTTGAATTGCCAGCGCATATAGACCGTCGTGCCATCTACGTGAAATACGTTCTGCTGTTTTCTGTGCTCGGCTATTTCTTCGTCACCCAGGACAACACGATATACAAATATGTCGAGCCGTTTTGGATGTTTACGCTCAGCGGCACAGTGGTCATGTGGACCTTACTCGGGATTTTGCTACTCACCACAGTCTTCATCCGTAATTTTTATTGCCGTTATTTGTGCATGGTCGGTGCGGGTCTTGGACTCATGTCCAATCTCACAGTGTTCGGCATTAAAAGATGGAAACAGTGCAACACCTGCAAACTGTGTGAAAAGGTATGCGAGTGGGGCGCGATTGACGGGCCAAAAATATCAGTCACCGAATGTGTGCGCTGTGATGATTGTGAAATTATGTATGATGATAAAGCCAAATGCGTACATTGGTTAATGGTCGCCAAGGCTGAGAAAAAAGCAATACAAGAGCCTATCGGTTAATTGACCGCTGTGCCTCATTTCCAAAACAGTCGTGCTTTCATCTTTTGTGTGGTTGCCGCTTTTGGTGTCGCATCCTGTGATAACCAAGGTGACTCTAAAGACACCTTACAACCTGTGACCCGCGCTTGGATGGTGATGGGGACCACGCTGGAAATCACCGTTTACCGATCGGAAGTGCAAGCCCTCCAAGCGCTGGCTGATCTTGAAGCCGCACATGCGTTGATCGCTGCGTTTGACACGTCGATGAGTCTTTACAAACCAGACAGTGATATTGTGTCTCTCAATGCCCGTGCCGGGAGTGGTCCCGTCAGTATCAGTGACACGTTCTACGATATTCTCGCTGCGTCAAATTATTATGCGAATTTAAGCGCTGGCGCGTTTGATATCACTGTTCAGCCATTGGTCGAGCTTTGGGGGTTCTACCGCAACACACGCCAGACACTGCCACTCCAAGAAGACGTTGATACAGTTCTGAAGCGTGTGTCCTATAAGAACGTTGTGTTGAATAAAGAGAGCAAGAGTGTGTCTCTTGGGAAGGGCATAGCAATTGACCTTGGTGGCATCGCCAAAGGTTTTGCCATTGACGATACAGTGGAGCTGCTTAAGTCCCGCGGGGTCACGGCTGCCCTGATCAACCTTGGTGGCACTGTCGCGGTGTTTGGACCCGCACCGAGCGGCGATGCATGGTCTGTTGGCATTCAGCACCCCCGTGAAGACCGGCTGATCGGCCGTATTCGGCTGACTGACGGGGCTGTTTCGACCTCTGGGGATTATGACCGCTTTTTTGAGGTGGATGGCGTGCGCTATAACCATCTCATTGACCCGCGCTCAGGCTGGCCCGTTCCGGGTCTGATCGCTGTGACGGTGGTTGCTCCTACAGCTATGGCCGCGGACGCTCTGTCGACGGCGGTGTTTGTTTTGGGCGCGGAAAAGGGTCTCAAGTTGCTGAGCGGGTGTTCAGGCACCTATGGCGTTTTTATCCGACCGGCAGATAATAAGGACAGTGCGGATAACCGGTTAAACGTGATCTATACGCAAGGCGGAAATGCGGATGACGTCACGTTACTCTTAGATAATGTGGACACGTCTCTATCGGTTTTCTCAAGGTCAGATGCCGTCACTTTAGACAGGCTGAAGTGTAATCCTCATTCCTGAGACTCTGAAATATCTTCCGGCGGAGTCGCGAAGACCTTCTTACCTGTAAACATCGCTGAAATAATACCACCACCGCGTTTGATATCGGTCAACACAACAGCAAAGATGTGAAGTGCGATGAGGCCCAGTAAAACGAAATAGGTGAACTCATGGGTTTGATAAAACGGGCTGCGCAAGGCACGCATTTCTGCATAGGCATCAGGGTTCACGGTATCGGGAGCATATGGCAGGACCTGAGAAGCTGATAATCCATCAGCAGCCACCCACTCTGCAAAAAAACCACCAAGAGGCGGCATGTATACATCTGTGCCAGCTAAAACTATTCCGGATACGCCTTGGATCACCAGGCAGAGCAGCAAGATCGTCACGGCAATGCGGCCCAATGGGGAGTGCCCTGCATATGTCGTATGACTATGGCTAGCGCTTTGTCCGCGCAGCGCCGCCAATTCTTTTGACAATTTCTCTGTATATCCCGATCCAAACGGCAGGATGGCGCGCCAGCGGGCAAACGGCCCACCGATAAAAGCCCATATCAACCGCCACAGTAAATTCAGGATAAAGACGTACCCGACCCACACATGGACGGTTTTTAAAATGATCTTTCCACTGTTTGGGATGCCAAGGCTGCTGGCATTCAAAATCGTCGTCCCGAGTGCAATAAGACCGACCATGCAGAGGACGTTAACCCAATGGAATACACGGGTCGTCGCATCCCAAACTTTATATTCTTGTAATACCATTCCGGTTCTCCAACGCATTTAAATTTACAGTTCGTTGCAGCTCAGTTCCAGCATAATCCGATATGAGCATGCTTTATTGCGCTTAATCAATGCGCTGAGTTTAGGTATCCTAGAGTGTGTCAGTGAGTAAAAATCCTAAACAGGGAGGTCTTGATATGTACGATTTTATGTCCAAGCATGTTCGCGATCTGCTCATCGCTCTATGGAGCGGTGTACTGACCCTTCTTCTTGTGGCCCCGCTGAATGCTGCGCCAGAGCCTAACTATCGTGCACGGCTGGTTGCGGCGTTTCACCTGCAAATGACAGTGACTGAGTTGTCCGTTCCGGAGTTTACGCCTGGCGAATGTACACTGCAGGGCACCGTCGTTCGGGTGTTTCGGGCCCGCGTAGGGGACCTCGAAGAAGGCGATGAAATCTCAGTGCCCTTTCCCTGTGATGTGAACCAGGGTGATAGCTTGTATCAAGATTTACCCGATCCCGATGAAATTGCGGCGGCGTCTTTTATCGAAGTGTTTTTGGACCCGGGAGAGTTCTCAGAGTACGTAATGAGTGAAGGCCAATACATGGTGATCAAGGGGCCAACGCAAGATCCTTTGTGTCAGACAGAAAAAGCAGGTGTATCCTGCTAATCAGAGTATTTTGTTAAATCGAAAGGCGAAATAAATGGCTTCACAGTCTAAAGACCCATCGGGCAATCAAAGAGCTCCAAAAGTAGACCATAGCTTGGATTCAGCATCTAAGCAGGTTCATCCTGACCCCGCAGTCGACGATGTTGGGGCATCAGGTTCGACTGCGCGCGGTTCAGGCCATACGCCCAGACATGGCATCGCCGAGGTTGTTGAGGAAAGCAAAAACCTCAAGAAGGACCCAAGTATCGAAAAAGCTGGGTCACAACCTCACAAAGATACGGCGGGTGATGATGTTGGGTCTGGCGGCGCAACCCATCGCTAATGAGGTGAAGACGCAGAGAGTGGTTCAATGCGTCGTCCGGCCAGTAAAAGTGCAAAAATCGCTGATGCCCCGCCTGCAATTCGCAGAGCCATATCTGCCGTCAAGGCGTTCGCAAGGCTTCCCCAGATTGGACTAGACAAGGCCGTTGCGCCCATAAAAACGGTGGTCATAAGGGCAAGGCCCCGGCCCCGAATTTTGTCAGGCAGTTGCAGTTGTGCGCTCACTTGCAAGGTCGTCATCACAAAGAAGGACGCACTTCCAACCAAGGCCATCAGCATGGCTTGGACAATAAAGGTATCAGCAAACGACAACATAAAAATACAGGCCGCATGCAGCATAATGGCGACGGTCACAGCAGATGAGCGGGTGCCGAGACGCGATGAATAGCCATATAACGAGGCTCCGGCAATCGCGCCTGCCCCAAACACACCATACAGAATTCCGAAGTCGGCCGCGCTGTCAGCAATTAAGGGCACCACTGCCAGGATGGTCGCCCAGGCGCAGAAGTAAAGCCCACCGCGCAATAAGATCGTCGCGTAGCTTGGCGTGATCACAACCCAGTCTTTTAATTCCACCAGACCTTTAACAAAAGAAGACGTATTGTTGTGTTGTTGTGTTGTGGTGATCGGCAACCGCCACAAGATCAGGACATAGAGCAAGTAAATCATTGAGTTGCCAAGAAATAACGCCATCGCGCCAACCAGGGGCAATAACGCACCGGCCAGCCCAGGCCCAATAATCCGCCCGCCATTAATCGCCATGCTAAACAGACTCACCGCGAAGGGCAGGCGGTCTTTGTCAATCAGGGCGGGCAACAGGGCAGATTGGCACGGCAGCTTCAGCGCGTTGCCAACGGCCAACAAGGCTGTGCAGGCCAACAGCGCAAGCGGGCTTTCAATGTTCATCAGCGCAAGCACGGCAATAGAGAGCGGTGCCAGCATCATGGCAACTTGCGAGATCATCAGCAGACGGCGACGATCAAATTTATCAGCGATGCTTCCTGCGGGCAGAGACAGCACCATGACGGGCAGAAACAAAGCCGTTTGTACCAGCGATACCATCACCGGATCGCTGTCGGTCCAAGATTTCATCAGCCAGGTGACGGCAATGTTTTGCATCCAAAAGGCAGCGGTCGACAGTGACATGCCGCCCCAGAAGATCCGGAATGCGGGCTCAGTGAGGGGGGACCATACAGAGGTCGGCGGTGAACTTTTCTGTGTCGTCATGCTTTTGTCTTTCGCATCAAACGCGCTATGACCTATCGCGTCAAACGCGCTATGACCAACGTTGAACACGCCAATCTTTTCTGAGGTCAAAGCACCTAGACTGAACTGGCCGTGTTGATCAATGACTAAATGAAGGACGCTTTTATAGTGGTTACGTCATCAAAATCAGAAACAGACGGTCTCGAATTCCCATGGGCTGAAGCCCCGGAGCCCGGTCAGGCGGTTGAGGTGGCCACGGGTGTCCATTGGATCAGAATGCCGCTGCCCTTTGCGCTCGATCACATCAATCTCTGGATGCTTGAAGACACTGGCGGCGTTGCTTTGGTGGACTCTGGCTTTGCTTCCGAAGTGACTCAAACCCATTGGAATTCGCTTCTCAACACCCAGTTTTCAGGGCAGCAGCCGACGAAACTGATCTGCACCCATCACCATCCGGATCATATGGGTCTGGCCGGATGGCTCACGTCCACCTTTGATATTCCACTCTGGACGACGAAAGACGAGTGGGCCGCCTTTCATCGCTGGTCGGATATGAGCACCGCTGACGTTGTTGAGGTTATGCGCGGGTTTTACGTCAAGGGCGGTGTGCCACCTGAGCGCCAGGACAGCGATCTCAAGCGCCGCCAGGGTCTGTCCCAACGCAAGCGGACTGCGCTCGCCGGCTTCGAAACAGTGCGAGATGGCGATGATCTCCAGGTCAACAATCAGGCTTGGCGTGTGGTCGTTGGCACCGGGCATGCCCCTGAACTGGCCGCGCTCTACCGGGCAGAAGATGGTGTGTTGATCTCGGGCGATCAGGTGCTGCCGAGAATTTCTCCCAATGTCAGCGTTATGCCCTTTGCTTTAGACGCAGATCCGCTGAAAGACTTTCTCGACAGCCTGGCAAAGTTTCGCCAGTTGCCGTCCGGCACGCTTGTTCTACCCTCCCATAAGCTCCCTTTTTATGGACTGCATGAGCGCATAGATGCTTTGAGCGCCCACCATATGGATCGGCTAGATGACGCGCTGAAAGCGTGTCAGCAGCCGGTTACGGCTGCGTATGCCACAACCGTTCTCTTTCCGCGGGCGCTCAACGATCATCAGTATTTCTTTGCCTTGGGGGAGACACTCGCGCATCTCAATTGCCTCTGGCATGACAAACAGGTGCTGAGAACCAGTTCCGACTCCGGTGCCTACATCTTCGAAGCCGTATAGGTTTTTGCGCATTGCTGATGTCTCTGTGAGCGCATAGTATAGCTCGAAATATGAGCTAAGCGTATACAAAGCAGTTGGATGCATAACGATGACGCAACCCGTTCAGTCGTTTAACCGCGGTCTCCTGATTTTAGAGTATCTCAACCGTCACAACGGCACGAATGCCAATACGGTGGCACGCGAGACCGGTTTGACCCGCGGCACGACCTTTCGGCTGCTTGAAACCTTGCGCCAGTCTAAGTTTGTCCGGCGTGATTCAAACTCCGGGCAATACTGGCTAGAGCGCCAAGTGCGTGCGCTATCAGATGGATATTCCGACGAGCAGTGGATTGACGAAATCGCCCGCCCCAAGTTGCAGAGCGTCGGCGAAACCTTGGTTTGGCCGCTGACCCTGTCTACGCCGTCTGGCATTTACATGCTCATTCGCTTCAACACGGATTTTGAGAGTCCCTTATCGCAAAATCGCTTTCTGACGGGGCATCGTGTTCCCATCCTCGACAGTGCGTCAGGTCTTGTATTTCTCAGCTACTGCGGTGATGAGCAGCGCCAAACGTTGATTGAAATGGCAGCTAATGCGGGCCAATTCAAATCCAATTCTCTCTTTGCCAATGACAAAGCTCTAAAGATGCGTTTGGACGAGGTCCGTGCGGCTGGCTTTGCCAAGCGGCATGAAACATCACGCTCGGTTCTGTCTGTGCCTGTTTTCTCCAGCAATCGTATTTTAGCGTGCCTGGCCATGCGGTACTTCTCCTCTGCTCTGACAGATAAAGAGCTGCAATCAAAGTTTTTACCTGCCCTAAAGGAAGCCGCGGCGGATATCGGCAAAGCCTTTGAATCAGCAAAAATAGACTCAGATATTTAGCTCGAATAGTGAGCCAAAGTTGTCACAGACTCAGCCAAACCGTTTCTAGGCTTTAGGGTTGGAGCCAAATAACCAGTCGAAAATTAAGGAGCACCCCATGTCAGCTAGCAAAAAAGGTCCACTTGATGGTCTGCGCGTGCTCGATTGTGGAACGGCTATTGTCGGACCATGGAGTGCAACTTTGCTGGCATTCTTGGGGGCTGACGCGATCAAGGTTGAGCGCCCCTCTGGCGAGATTACCCGGCTTGCGCGGCCACAGCAGAACGGTTGGTCCACGGCCTATACCATCGCAAACTTATGCAAACGTTCCATCGAACTAGATTTTAAAGACGATACGAAAAAGCCTGCTGTTGAGCGCTTGTTGAGTCAGGCGGACGCGATCATCGAAAACTATCGCCCGGGCGTGGCCGAACGGATCGGCATTGGTTACTCTCAAGCGAAAGACCTCAATCCGGGAATCGTCTATGGCTCCAGTTCTGGTTGGGGTGATGTCGGTCCGATGCGCGACATGTCGGCGGTCGATTCTCATTTGCAGGCGTTTAGCGGTTTTGCCTCGCTGAATGGCGCACCGAACGGCGCGCCGGAAATGCTGCGGTATACCCATATTGACCCCAGTGGCGGTACCTTCCTGGCCGCTGGTGTGCTGTTGGGGTTGATCGGCAAACAACGTTTCGGTGCAGGTGGACACATTGTCACCAGTCACCTCGCCATGACCTTGACCATGCAAGCCAGCCGCGTTGCAGAAACCTTGGGAACGGCGCAGCCTGTTCCGCGGATGGGCAGCGCGTGCACGGCCAGTGCGCCCAATCGCTGCTTTCTCACGCAAGATAAATCCTACATCGCGGTGACCGTACAGACTCAGCAGCAATGGGCTGGTCTATGCACCGTTCTGGGCGAAGAGGGACTGGAAACCGACCCGCGTTTTGCAACCAACCAACTGCGGGTGCAGAACCGTGATGTCCTCGATGAGCTCGTTGCCGAGAAACTCAAGACCGGGCCGTTGCGTTGGTGGAAAATTCGTTTTGCTCAAGAAGGTGTGCCTGCCAGTGCAGTGTTTGATGCGGAAACCCTCATCAATCATCGTCATATTCGGGAGAATGGATACTTAGTTGACGTCGCGCCAGATCACACGGGGCCGATGATGTCAGGCGGTCTGCCGTGGACCTTCTCAAAAACACCAGCCTCTATGTCACAACCCACGCCCGCACCAGGCGCGGATACGGAGACGGTTTTGGCATCTGGGTTTGGCGAGGGAATCTCCACTTCAGGTTCTGCGACAGACAGCAGTGAGGGCAAGTTGCCGCTCTCTGGTTTGAAGGTTGTCGAGTTTAGCCAGGGGTATGCCGGGCCAAATATTGGCCTGTTGCTGGCGGAAGCGGGGGCCATGGTGATTAAGGTCGAACCCTTAGAGGGCGACTGGGCGCGCGATCTTGCGCCCACCGCATCGTCTGGCCGCAGTGAAGTCTATGACGCCCTCAACCGCAATAAAGAGCTGGTATCTCTCAACGTTGCACACCCCGCAGATGCGCAAGCCGCGTCGAATCTTATTGCGTCGGCGGATATTGTTTTGATGGATTGGTCACCACAGTCCGATGATCCGTTGGCCTCTGTGGTATCTAAGGCAAACCACGATAAGCTCATCACGCTGAGCCTCTCCTACCACGGCGAGGCGGGTCCTCTGGCGCAACAACCGGGCAGTGAACTGACCATTCAAGCAATCACGGGCTATCTCCGCGCGCTTGGCGATTTGGCGAGTGAACCTGTCCGTGTCGGCGCGGACATTGCTGAAAGCGCGGCTGCGGGCATGGGCTTGCTGGGCGTACTTGCTGCTTTGTATCACCGCGAAAAAACCGGTGAGGGTCAGCGTGTGGCGGTCAGCCGTCTCGGCGCAACCATGTCGTTGCGGTCGCTACAATGGGCGGCAATCTCTAACCCGGATGCGTGGTTGGGGCCGTCCTACTGTCTGGCGGAAACAGATCCCCCTCGGCACGGCTATCAAACCAAAGACAACAACATTTTCGTGTCCATGATGAATTTGCGCGATAACGATAACTTCAAAACCATGTTGTCAGACCTCAACATGCTCAAAGATGTTGAAGGTAATGCGCGGTTTATTGAAGAAGGGCGTACGACCATTGGGATGGGCTACCTCAGTGGTGAATTTCATGGTTTGTGGGAAACATACCTCAAGCGTGTGCCAGCATTAGAAGCCCTGGATATCTTTAATCGCAATGGCGCAACCGCCGTTGAATTCCCTGAACTCAATCAATTGATGACCCACCCCCAAGTCGAGGCGCTGTCATTGGTCCAGGAACATGACGGGCGCCGGTTCTTGCGTGCGCCATGGCGTGGCCCGTGGCAAGCCCCGGACATCACGCTGGCCCCTGATGATACCTCTGATCTGCCACGCGCTGCCGAAGGATAACGTTATGGATTTTAATCTTCCCGAAGAAACCCGCATGCTCCAGGAAATGGTGCGCCGTTTTGTTGACGCGGAGTTGATCCCTCTTGAGACGTCATTGCCGGATCGGCCCAACTCTCACGAGTTGCCGCCGGAGGTACAAGGTCCGTTGGAGCAGAAGATTAAAGACCTTGGTCTATGGGCTATGGACGCGCCGGAAGACGTTGGTGGCGCTGGCCTCGGCTTGCTGGATCATTGCATTGTGATGGAAGAGGCGTTTCGCTGCACGGCTGGGCGTGGGCTGTGGTCGTCTCTGTTTTTCCCAGTGCTCTACAACTTGGGCTCTGACGCCCAAAAAGAGAAGTATCTCATTCCTTCTGTGCGTGGCGACTTTCACGGCGCAGCGGCTTTTAGTGAACCTAATGCGGCTGGAGATCTCGCCGGAATTCAAACCTCAGCGGAAAAAGTAGACGGGGGTTGGAAGCTCAACGGCTCCAAATGCTGGATCAGTCACGCCAAATCCGCGCGCTATGTGTTGGTGTTAACCCGCCTCAAAGGCACATCCCGCCATGAGGGCATCACCTGGTTCATCGTCGATGCGGACACGCAAGGGTTCTCAGTGGGGCGTGAGCAGAAAATGCTCCATGGCCAATCGACCTATGAGTTGTTCTTTAATGATTGCGTGGTGCCGGACAGCCAGTTGCTGGGCGAGCCGGGGCAAGGTTGGAGCGCCAGCGAAACCGCGCTGTATCGGGGTCGGGTGATGATCTCTGCGCGGGCCATTGGAATCGCGCAGCGGTGTTATGAAATGATGCTCGACTATGCCCAGGAACGTCACACCTTTGGTAAGCCTTTGGCCTCGCGCCAAGCCATTCAATGGATGATTGCGGACTCGGCCACGGATCTCCATGCCTCACGGCTGATGGTGTATGACGCGGCCTGGCGTGCTCAAAACGGAGAGCAAGTGCGCACCCAAATGGCTATGATCAAGGCGTTCACCTCTGAAATGGCCGGGCGCGTGGTCGATCGTGCCGTTCAAGTGCACGGCGCGTCAGGTTTGTCAGATGAAACCATACTGGAGCGCTGTTATCGTGATGTGCGGCCCATGCGCACCTACGAAGGGTCCTCTGAAGCCATGCGCAGTGTGATCGCTAAGAACGTGCTTCAAGAAGGCCGCAATCGTTAGGCCGAAAGTATTTAGCGCGCCCCCACCGAGAGGCGTTTAGTCGGCCAGTCGAATATTCTCGTAGGCAATGCCGACGGGCCGGATTTCGATGTTCTCAATGCGATCTGAGTAACCCAAAACGCTGCCGTATTCGATCAAGTTAATCGTCGGTGCCAGTTTTTGCATATCGGCCATGATCGACCGCAGCTTGGCGTCGCGGCTGTCCGGATCCATGTCGGTGCTGCTGTCTTCAATTTTCGCGGCCACCGCATCGTTACAGAAAAACGGGTTGGCTTTAAGACAAGAGAAATCTCGCAACGCCCGCGCGGTATCATTGTAGGGCGCGTTGTTCCACAGAATTGAAAACCCATCGACGTCGCCCCAATCACCACTGAAGTATTTTCGGGTGCGCTCCGGATAGGTCGTTGTCCGAAGATCAACGTCTATGCCGACCTTCGATAAATCCTGAGCGGCTTGCTGATAGATCAACGAGTCAGACGGACCCATGCCCACCAGCACCTCAATGATCAACTTAAACCCGTCCGCATAACCGGCTTCTGCCAGCAGGGCGCGAGCTTTATCCGGGTCATAGGTGTACGGTTTGATATCAGGATTATAGCCCACATTGGCTGGCGTGCCGCCTTGGGTGGCCAGCGGAAACATGCCATCGAGAATAAAGTCCACAATCGCTTGTCGGTTGACGGCATAGTTGATGGCTTGGCGGACACGCTTGTCGTTCAGGGGTGACTCTTCTTTCAAGGCATTGGGAAGGCCCAGGGCCATGACCTGATTGCCATAGTGGACCTGAACATTATGGCCTTGCATTTCGATGATCGGTCCATCTTCTGGCGTCAGGCCCAGGGCCAGGTCAATCTGTCCTGCAATTAAAGCCTGCGTGCGCGCGATGGAATCCTTCAGCGTGAAGATACGCAGTTTGTCAAATGCCTGTGCTTTACGCCATGAGCCGTCGTAGGCCGTAAAGGCAATAGCACCCCCTTGATTCCAGGACTCTAATGCATACGGACCAGTGCCGATGGGGGCACGGGCGTAGGCGTCGGGGCCAATCTCTGTCCACAAATCGAAGTCGACAATACGCATCAAACTAAAGCGCTTCGCCAACATGGGATCAGGCATGTGTGTGATCACTTCGAGGGTGCGATCATCCAGCGCGCGCGCGGACTCAATGACGGTCATCTCTGTCGCAATGGGATAACCGGCATTTTCAGGCTTCACCAATTCGTTGATGTTTGCTGCAATCCCGGTCGCTGTAACGGGCGCACCGTTTTGAAAGGTGGCCCCCTCACGCAAAGTAAAGGTCCAGCGCTGGGCGCCATCATTTTCCCAGGCAATCGCCAACCCGGGTTGCAGGCTGCCGTCCGCGTCGATGCGAGTCAGTCCGTCATAAATAGACCCCAAGATAGATCCCGGTGTGACACCAATCGCGGCGTAAGGGTTACCTAAACTGGCTGGCAGTTCAGTGCCGCCCACATTTAGTGTTTCGGCAGTAACGCCGTGGTTTAGGCTCAAGCAAGCGACCGCTGCCAGAAGGGTTGATTTGAAGTGCACGTTAGTCTGCCAGGTCGCGAGCAACGCGGAACCCAAAGATGTGAGAGGCCAGGTTTTCCGGGTCACGTCCGCGGAAGGCCGGGCGATGGCGTGAGATCATCGAGAACCAACTGCCACCTTGTACAGCGCGCCGGTCACAGTGACCCTGCACCTGATTGGGCTGTTCGTTAACGTCTTCGTCGTCATACAGCCACAGGGAACAATCTTCGTTCCATTCCCACACGTTGCCGCCCAGATCGTGCAGGCCAAAGCCATTTGCCGGGAAGGAGCCAACAGGTGCAACCCCTGCAAAACCATCATCGCAGTTGACCGGCCCCCAAGACGCACTGGTTTTAGCATACTCTGTCGAAGCGCCTTGCAGATCAAACACATTGCCTGTTTTGCAGGCTTGATCTTCGTCTTCACCCCAGGCCCAGGTGCTTTGCGTGCCATCGCGCGCAACATATTCCCACTCGGCTTCTGACAACAGGCGATAACGTTCACCGGTCTTGCCGCTGAGCCAGATCGTATACGCTTTGGCGTCGTGCCAGGAGACACAGACCACCGGCTCGTTGCCTTGTGGTGCGCGTCCGTAATCTGGGTCGGTCCAGTCGCCGCCGAACATGACCACTTCACCGCGCCATTTGGTGCAGGCGGTTGAAGCGATATAGCCGGTCGCGTCGATAAATTCTTTGAACTGGGTATTCGTAACTTCTGTTTTTCCGGCGGCAAACGCAGAGCGAATGGTGCGTTTGTGCACAGGCGTTTCCGGACGCATTTCATTCAGCACAAACTCGCCGCGTTCCGAGCCCATGGTAAATTCACCGGGCGGGATCACCACCATTTCTGGGCAGGTCTCGCAATCTTTAAAGACCTCACCAGCTGTGGTCTGCGCAACGCTGGTGTTCGATGCGATGTTTGTTAACGCAAGGACAGAGAGGGCTAGAACGTGGTTCAACATGTAAAGCTCCATTTAAAATACGGCTTAGATATTCAGTATGACAGTGGTACGAGGCCACAGGCTAGGTCACCATGAGGGAAGACCGCTAGCTCTTATTATGAGCTTAGTCGCCTGCTAGTCGCTGCATGTCCACTGTCGCCTGCGCCATGAAAAAAGGGGCAGCCAGTGAGGCCACCCCCTAATTTCACTCGTTTATGTGTCTGTTTATTTTAGAAACGCATCCGCGCTGTTATGCCACTAGAAGCGCATGCGCGTTGTTACACCAAACGTCCGCAGACGGCCGTAAGTTGTCGAATACCGCCATGGGAAGAAGGTGTTGAAGCTGGAAGTAACGCCATCAACGGTGTTCTGGAAGAACACATCGCGGAAGGCGGCCACAGCTTCTTTATTGTTGAACAGGTTTTCCGACCACAGCTCGACAGTGTACCGGTCAGAGTCAATACCGAGACGCAGGTTCACCAATTCACGCGATGGGGCAATAGCCTGATTCTGCGCACCAATGAATTGCTTGCCGATGTAGGTAAAGTCACTGCGGATATACCAATCGAAATTATCATTCAGCTGATCGCGATAGGTCGCAGAAGCATTGGCCTGCCATTTGGATTGACGCAGCAACTTGTTGCCAGACACATCCCCGTCCGGTGCATAGGTCGGGAACAATTCGAAGGATTGAATAACAGCGTCTTTAAACTCGGCATCCGTGTAGGAGAATCCACCGTTGACCGATAGTTGCTCGGTCAGGCGGCCCTGCATGGAAACTTCCAGGCCCTTCACTTCAGCGGTTCCTGCGTTCTGGGCAAACGTTGCGACAGGCACAAACGTGTCATCACTCTGTGGAATGACGATGTCTTTCCAGTCGATGTAGAAGAGGGCGGCATCCATTTGCATACGGCCATCCATGAACGTGCCTTTGGTGCCGAGTTCATAGGTCCAGTTTGTTTCCGGGCCGAACTCTTTAACAACGACAACGCCACCCGGATCATCCGAGTCAAAGCCACCGCTTTTCGCACCGCGGGCCGCGGACGCGTACAGCAGCCAGTCATCGGTGGGCTGATAATCCACGGAGAAGCGGGCGGTGATGAAATCCCAACTGCCATCACCTGTGTTGCCGCTTAAGCCTTCGGTGAAGTCTTTCTTTTGGTCTGTCCAGCGGACTTCTGCGCGACCAGTCAGCTGTTCCGTGAAGTCGTTTTCAATATAGCCGAAGGCGGCGATGGACGACTCATTGCGGACAATGGTGTCATCAAGATTCACGTCGCCATTCGGGCCAAAGTAGCCGAGGAATGGGTTATTCCCGGCAGGAATGGCAACAAACGGACCAAAGCGCAGCACCGGCGCAAACCCAGCGAAGTCTGCGGGCAGGGGTTGCGTCGCTTTGATGGCACTGTCGCCTTCGAGGATATCGGTGGTGTAATAGTAGGTGCCGATGGAGCCGCGCAGCGAGCGGTCAGCCGGCGTGTCATAGCGCGCTTCAATACTGATTTCTTCTGAGTCTGATTCTTGGCCAATCTGCTCAAGGCCCGTATTGATGGTTCCTTCCGTTCTATCGGGTTTTAGATAAACCAGGGGAATACTCAAGTCGCCAAAACCACGTGAGCCGTCGAGATTGAAGGATTGCTCCACCTTCGAGAAACCAACCAAGGCACTGAACACACCAATATCGGTATCCAATTCCGCCTTGACGTCGGCGCGCAGTACTTCTCGTTTCTCACCGGTTGCTTCATCAATAACTGAGAGGCTGTCTTTGGTGATGCTGGGCAGTACGCCACAGTAACTTTGCAGGCGTTGACCCGAGCCGTTGTCTTCGCAGTTGGCGTAAATGCTGGCGCCAGCCGGAGAGTCAATTTCATCGTCTGAGTAATACACAGCCCCGTGCATGCTGAAGTTTTCGGAGGGCGTGGCGTAAAAACTGCCCTGCAATGTTTTGTATTCGTAACCGCCAATGTTCGGGCCTGTCGGGTTCTGGTTTTCGTATGAGCCATCAAAGCTGTCGTAACCCGCAGCCAGGCGCAAGCCCAATTTACCGGCAACCACAGGACCACTAACCGACCCCAGCGCTTTGAGTTGGCCGTCGTTGCCAAACGTCAGTTCGGCTTTGCCTGCAAACTCATCTCCGGGGCGCGCGGTAATGATATTGATTGCGCCAGAGAACGAAGAGCGGCCATACACCGCACTTTGCGGTCCCTTGATCACCTCAATGCGTTCCACATCAAGCTGACTGAAGTTCAAGCCTTCACGTCCGGCAATGTAAACGCCATCGACAAACACCGCCGCATTGTTTTCCCCAAACACATCCGTTGGCGCGACACCACGAATGACTGGCGTGGGAAGAAATTCACCGAGCAGGTTGGAGAAGGTCAGGCCGGGCGTAAAGTTGGCGATATCGCCCAGGTCATTGATGCCAGCGGCTTCAATTTGGGCGGCGGAGAAGGCGGTGATGGCCAAGGGCACATCCAGAATGCTTTCTTCCTGTTTACGGGATGTGACAATAATTTCTTCAATTGCCAGTTGGGCAGCGGCCTCAGTGGCGGTGAAGGATACCGCCGTTAAAAGGGCGACGGCTGATACGCTGCTGAGTTTTAATTTACGGTATGGCATTTTTCCCCCGGAATTTAATTAAGCCATCTTAAACTTATGGTTATTTAGTAACATATCTGCCGCAATTTCTATCTGAATCTTATGCTTAGCAACAGTTTACCCTTATTTGTCCTGTCACTATGACAACTGTGCAACAGCTCTTATAGTGAGCTAAAAATTGAAGCTCCTGTTCAACTCAAAATGCTGGGTTTACCCGGTATATTGATCATTCGTTCCCGCGCTAGGAGAACCCTTATGCAGAAGACTTTTCTTTCGCTGTTAGCCTTTTTGGCCAGCGCGGTCATGGCGCTCCCCAGTTACGCTGAGGATGGTGTTCTGATCTTCGGAGCCACGCGCAACACCGGCCTGGAGATTGCAAAAATCCTCGCGGCGCGGGGGGAGGCTGTGACAGCGTTTGTCCGTCCAACGTCCAACCTGGAAAACCTTGAGCCGCTGGGCGTCGAATATTTCGAAGGCGACGCCATGAATGCGGAAGATGTCGAGCGCGCGATCTCGGCCAAAAACTACAAAGCCATCATTTCAACACTGGGTGGTGGACGTGGCGAGCGGCCCCCGGATTTGGTCGGCACGATCAACATCGTGGACGCCATGGTCAAGCACGGCCCCAAGCGCATCTTAGTGGTCACCGTCATTGGTCCGGGCAAAAGCCTCTCTATGGTGCCCGCTGAGCAGCGCGTGCAATTGGGCCGGGTCATTGAGCTCAAGGAAGAAGCTGAAAATTACATCATCGCGGCGGATTTAGACTATACCATCATCCGGCCCGGACAGCTGACCTCCAATCCGCGCTCAGGCATTATTCGCCTTGACCTTGAGCCCTCTCCTACGGGACCGGTCACGCGGGCCGATTTGGCGGATCAAGTGGTCGGAGCGTACGATGACGACAGCACGATCAAACAAATCTACCAGGTGATTGGCAATGATCCGTTGATGACGGGTCAACGCATGGATGCCCCGCCCGGAGACTAGAAGCTCGGTTCCCAGATGAGGGATGTTTTCCGCCGTCAACCAAAGACTGATCACTCGAGAACGGGCTATATATAGCCCCATTTACCTGTATCATAAGAGCAGTCCTATATCTTTGCTGGGTGAGTCTTATGTTTGGTCTTGGTGTCCTCGGTCGTTACGCGGCAGCGTTGTGTCTCGCGAGTAGCGTTCTTTTTGCAGGTCACGCGCCTGCCTTTGCAGACAGCACGACCCTACGCGTTGGGCAGCCTACCCCTGCGGTTGCAAGCGGTTACCCTTTTGCCCGCGATGAAGGCGGTGGTCTGCGCTATGCGATTTACGATGCCCTGACGACGTTTTCGCCGACGGGCGAGTTTGAGCCTGCTCTGGCAGTATCGTGGGAAAATGAAACGCCGACCACATGGGTGTTTCAGCTCCGCGAGAACGTGGTGTTCAGCAATGGGGAACCGTTCAACGCGGATACGGTCGTCGCCACCCTGACCGAACTTTATGACCCGGATGTGCTCCACGCCCGCAAAGCCGATATGGGCACAATCATCAGCTATGAAGCCCGCAGCCCGTATGTGGTGGCAATCACCACCTCGGATCCTGACCCCTTGTTGCCTAACCGTTTAACGCAGTTGCCCATCATCGAACCCAAAGCCTGGGCCGAACTGGGTCAGGAACAATATTCCCGCACGCCGGTTGGTACAGGCGCCTACACCCTTGAGTCCTGGGGGCCGAACAACACCAGTCCTGTTCTTGTGGTTTCCAAGAGTTCTTGGCGCGATGTGGAACATATCACCCGCGTTGAAGTCACCGTCATGCCGGATGTCGGCAGCCGGGTTACGGGCTTGATGTCCGGCGAATTGGACATGGCTGTTAGCCTTCCTAGCGATGACATCCCAACCCTTGAGGCCATGGGTAAAACCGTGATGGTGGTGCCCAACCCCAGTATTTTGTCGATCGCGTTACGCAATGTGCGCGAGGACTCTTCACCGCTTAAGGATGCGCGTGTGCGGCGGGCGCTTAACTATGCCGTCGATAAACAGTCCATCGTGGATTTCATTCTTGGCGGCACGACACGGGTGGCACACCAGCCGTCGACACCGGACCTCATCGGCTACAATCCAATGGCAGAACCTTTTGACTATAATCCGGAACGGGCTAGGCAGTTGCTGACAGAGGCCGGCTATGCAGACGGCTTTCCCTTAAAATTCTCGGTCTATGGCGGGTTGTTGCCGGGGGACTCCCTGATCTTTCAAAAAGTAGCTCAGGATTTGGCGGCCGTCGGCGTTCAAGTTGAACTGCGGCAGATTTCTTTTCCCGATTATGTGCGTCGCCTGTTCAATGCGGACTGGGAAGATATTGATGGGTTCTCTATTGGCTGGATGAATATGAACCTGTGGGACCCGCAAAAAGCGTTTGAGCAATTCTCATGTGCCTACACAGCCCCGTTTTATTGTGATGAAGAGTCCATGCCGCTGATTGAGGCGGCGGCCTCTGAAATGGACCCCGCCAAACGCGAAGCCTTGTTGCAGGAGATTACCCTGCGTCTGCGTGATCAAGGGGCCGCGTTGTGGCTTCTTGAGTTCTCTGGCGTCGTCGGCTTTCAACCCGGATACGCAACCGACCGCTTCCGCATTGACGGCAGTGTCTACGAAAACATCACCTACACCAAACCCTAAGCGCCCTCAGCTTAGCCGGCTTTTTTGGCCAACTCGCTGAACAGCGCATCTTCGTTTACGGTGTTACGACGCTGCGCCTGCCAGGTGGTGGCAAAGCCTCTGGGGTAATGCTCATCCGTGTCGCGGGTGCCATCTTCGGACCATAGGACCGGGAATAAGGGGCCTGCCGGTGGGCTGCCTTCGACCATTTCATCAAAGCACACACCGGCGATGTTCAGGCAGTCCGGACGTGGCGCCCAGCGAATATCATCACCGAAAATGCGGGCTGAAATCGCAATGCGCCAATCGTCCGACGTGTTGCCAGAAGAGTAATGCAGTGTCCAAGGGTGAACCACCAGCATGTCGCCGGGTTCCATTGCCCAGTTGAGGAACCGGGCGTTGGGGTCTGCCCGCAGCTTGGCTTCATCCGGATGCGGCGCGCGGTCCGCTGGTTTAATCATTTTGCGCGCGTTGGGTGAAAACAGCCAATAAGGCACGTCTTGAACTTGCGACCCAGCTAAAACTTCCAGCGAATTCTCAGGCGCCACCGGGTTCAGTGGTATCCATAAGGACGGCACCATTTCACCGGAAACGGGCCAGCCCATGCGGTCGCAGTGCCAGAGCGTTTTTGAATCCGATTTCGGCGGCTTGGCAAAAATCTCTTCAAAGAAGAACCGCGCGGTTTTAGATCCAATGGTCTGCGCGGCAGCTTGGCCCATGGGGGAGTTGAAAATAAAGTCCCGAAATTCGGGAATGATCCGTGACATGTATCGTCCCGGCGCAGAGGGCAGCAGACCGACGTCTTCTTCATCCACAGAAATACGCCGCGCAGTAGGCTGCATTTTTTCAATCCATTCCGGATCAAAGACCTTGCGCAAGCAGACTGCGCCATCACGCGCATAGATTTCGCGGTCTTCGTCAGTAATGGCTCTTATCGGCTTGGTATTCAGGGGCATGGGTCAAGCTTTCATTCTAATGAGAGTCTTAATTTGGGGTGTCACGTGAAGCCTTACAAATAGAAAGTTTTGTCTCGGATATACGTTGTATGCATGTCTAGAATTAAATTTGACATCAAAGCCCTAAAGCCCCTGGATTCAACAGGTTATGAGGGTCGGTGCGGTTCTTGATCCGCCTAACGAGATCAATGGTAATCTCGGACCGGTCCCGCAAGTAGGGATAAGCCTTACCAATTTGCATATGAACGCCGCCGTGGGCGTGCATCAGAGTCACGATGTCTTCAAACATTTCTTTGGCAAACGCGCGGCCTTTTTCGCTGGGCGCGTTGTTGCGCATGGGGGCCAGCATGTCTTCCGGCGTATTGCGTTCATGGAAAACGTCAGGGGTGTCGGGCCAGTATAACACCGGCTCACAGAGGAACCCGTTGGTGCTCATGGTCCCAAAGATCGATGGGATCGTCATGTTCAACGCCTCAATTTCGTCTTTGCGTTTTTCCAACAGGGCTTCCAGCGCTGTATTAAAGGCGACAGCCTGAGAGAACGGCAAAATGGTGTGCAGCGGCAGCATGCGTTTCGCATCCATGCCAACCACCGGATAGGGCATGAAGGGTGTGGCCCGCATCACCGTCGGCATGGTGTTGGGAATGTCTTGGCCATGCGTGCCAACGGCATCGCGCACGGTTTGAATGTGGCCTTTTAATTCGGTGCGGTTATCAGCTTCAACCGCACAGTGCACGAAGCATTCAGACTTGGAGGCAAATCGCCGGCCGGCGATGGCCATTTTGATCATCTGCACAACGCCGCTGATCACACCACCTGAGGATTTGCCGACCGCATACATAATTTTCAGGTCTTCAATCAGACCTTTACTGGCGACCACACCCTCCATTGCGCGGCGGGTGAAACCAAAAACTTCTGTCGCGCGGTTAGACGCGGCAATCGCCTGCATGGCTTTTTGCCCGGCTTCGAAACTGTCAAAACCAAACGACAGACCTTGGGTAAACTTGGCACGCTTTTGCAGACGCAAGGTCACGGTCGCTTTAATACCAAGGCCACCCGCATCCCCACAAAACAATCCCGTCAGATCCGGGCCATAGTTGCGGAAGAAGGGTGATTTATCCTTTTGAGCGGCTGAGCCCGTAGCGAAAACCTCACCCTCAGCCGTCACAATCTCCATGCCCAGCACGGCTTCCGCTGAAATGCCGTCTTTGGACGAGCCGAGGCTCGCCGCCCCTTGTGACATACCGCCGCCAATGGTGGCTTTAAAGCCAGACAACGGCCCCCAGAACTCGGCCCGCACCCCATGGGGCTTGAGGGCGTTATCTAAGACTTCCCAGGTGCAGCCTGCCTGCACGGTGACAAACATGTCCTCGGGGTTGATCTCAAGAATTTGATTGAGCCCCGTCATGTCCAGGGACATGCCGTTGGGCGCAGAGGCCAGGTAGGCATCGGTATAAGAATAGCCACCGCCGCGCGGGAAGATCGCGATCCCCGCAGCGGTGATTGTTTTGACGGCCTGCGCCAGGTCCGCAACGGAGGTTGGGCGGATCACCGCCGCCACCGTTGGGCCTGTGGCATAGACATCCTGTGAGTAATACAAGCGTGTCTGTTCATCTGTTATCACAGCGTCAGCGCCGAGCATGGCCCGGAGGGACTCAAGCACGGCGATCACAGTTGTGTTCTCAGGTGTGACAGTCACGTTCATAGCTCATTCTTATCTTAACGGCCTTAGATGGGCTTCGTGGCCACGATGGTCTGCAAGAACCCATTGGAGTTTTTCGGTCCTGGCTTCACATCAAAACCGGCGTCCTTCAGTTCCTTATGGAAGTCCATGTAAACAAAACCCGGTGAATACGGCTCGCAGTTGTTGATGGAATCATAATCAATCATCCACCGTTGCGAGGCCGGCATGTTCGGCCCGGCACTTGGGAATTCATAAATGCAGAAGGTGCCGCCGGGACGCAGAATCCGGAACATTTCTTTCACTGTATCTTTGATCACGCGCACCGGGATTTCATGGAACAGAATGTAAGACAATACCATGTCAAAGCTGTTGTCCTCGAACTTGGTGTCTTCCGACAAACCCTGCACGAAGTTGACATCAATACCGCGTTCCACCGCTTGCCAGTGGGCGTATTTTACCATCGGTAGGCCAACGTCTAGCCCGGTCACCTCGGCGTCAGGGTAGCGGTCTTTGATAATCATAGTGGCTTGGCCGATGCTGCAGGCCAGATCGAGAATCTTCTCGACCTTGCCATCTTCCGGCGGGGTCAGCGTATCAACCACTTCTGCATGCAACTCATCTTGATCGTTCGCGCCAGCGTAGAACACCTTGGTGCCGTAATGGAACACAATGCCGCCGATGGGATCATCGGTGTAGCCGCCCGGCTGAAGGTGAATTTCACGTCGCGCGTACGCCGGCACTTCAAAGTTCGGATCGACCGTCAGCTTGCCCGGCCCTTTGGTGGCAGCCTCATCCATGGCTTTAACAATATCACCTTCAAAAGGTTCGAACGAGCCGCGTGTGCGCCGCCACATCATTTCCTGATGCGAGCGCATATAGCGTTGCCAGGTGGCGGGCAGGGGCAGTTTATTAATGACCCCTTTGATGTCTTTGATGTCGGTCTTGTCGTCGGTTTTGCCCAAGGCTTCGGCGACCGCCTTATCACCTTCAGCCGCAACCATCGGGAACGTGCCATAGCCAGCGATGCCGCGAAAAGTTTCTACAAAATCAAGATAGCTCTCATCTGAAAGCCGGGTTGTGCGTGGCAAAATGCCTTTGTAGCCACGGGATAAAGCAACAGTGGTACTCATGATTTCTCTCCTGTTTTATCTGCGGGGTCCATACCGAATACAACTTCACTGGAGCCGCGGGACATACGTCGAAACACGTTCGATACCAGTTCGGCGCGCTCGGCGGCGCGGGCGGCGTTGTCTTCCGGGGTGGGCTCGTAGGCTTCAATCATCGCGCTGATGTCTTTGCCGTCGCCGACCACATCTTGCAGAACACGCTCTAAGATAATAGCGCGATCACGATAGGTCCACACCGCCGCGGTCAATTCCAGCAACGATTCATGAAGATTGTCGAGCACTTGGTTGTCGAAGAACTGCTTTCCGGCACCATTGATTTCATCGCCGAAAACAAAGCGTGGGTCTTTGGGGGGCATGTTGTCCATGTGTCGTTTCCTTTTGTCTTTTCCTTTAAGCGAATTGTGCGTCTAATTTTGCAACATGGCTGGCAAATGGTTTTCTACCATAAAACAAGATGGCGGCCCCAATCAGCATGACCGTCGGGCAGACAATGCTGATGGAGTATCTAATCAGGTTCGGATCGCCGATTACGAAATCCGTAAAGAAGGCAACCAGAAACGGCCCGCCGCCCTGGCCAATCACGTTGGCCACAAGCAGATAGACCGCGACCATCTGTCCACGCAGTCTGTTGGGCACAATCAGGGGCAGGGCGGATGGCCCAGTCCCAAAGGGCATAGTGCCGAAAAACACCACGGGCGCGAGCAGAATGAGCGACAGGTCTTTATCCGGCACTAAGGCAAAGGTGGCCAGGAAAGGCGTCGCCAACAGCGCGGCGATGACTCCGGCGCGCACATTTGAATCATCGTAGCCACGGCTCTTCAGCCAGTCCGATAGCAATCCCCCGGTCACCACACCGGCGGACCCCAGGGTCACGAAGTAAAGTCCAAAAACACTGCCGATTTCGCCGGCGGACATGCCATGGGTGCGCATAAAATACGCTGGCACCCAGGCGCTGACCGAAAACATCGCGACCGTCAGGAAGGTGAAGCCGAAGACCACGGGGACAATCACCGTTTTATGGTCCGCCAGATATTGCCACGCTTGGCGCAAGGGAATGGCTTGGTCTTGCTGGTCGGCGTTCTCTTTTGCCGTCCCGATGCGCGGCGGTTCACGCACCATGAGCCAGACGAACACGGCAAGAATCAGGCCCGGCACCGAGACAATCAGAAAGGTCATTTGCCAGGGTCGGATGGTGCCAAACACACCCGCATCAACGGGACCGATCTCGTTCATCATATTGATCACAAAACCGCCCACCACCAGAGCGATGCCGGTGCCGAGAAAACTTGAGCCGGTAAACACGCTCAGGGCCCGGGTCAGGCTTTTGCGCGGGAAGTAATCAGACAGCATCGACATCCCGGCTGGAGACAGCGTTGCTTCACCAACCCCCACCAGCATGCGGGCGAGGAATAATTGCCAGAAGACTTTGGCCACACCGCACAACGCGGTCGCAATCGACCACACCACCATCCCCGCCAGAATAATCTTCTTGCGGTTTTTGGCATCGACCAACCGCCCCATGGGGATGGCGGCGGCGCTGTAAAATAATGCGAAGGCAAAGCCTTGCAGCAAACTCACCTGGGTGTCCGAAATGCCCAGGTCGGTTTTGATAGGATCGACCAGAAGACTGATGATCTGGCGGTCGATAAAAGAAATAACAGCGGCCAGACACAACATGAATACGACGAACCATGCATAGCTGTCTGAGCGAAAGGCGAAGTTTGGGTCAGGTGCGTCGGGTAACGTCTTGGTGGCCAAGGTGCTGTCGCTCATGTAACGGTCCTATCCGGCGATTAGATCAGCAGCTTTCTCGCCGATCAGAATTGCAGTTGCGTTGGTATTACCACTGATCAGATCCGGCATCACAGAAGCATCGGCGATGCGCAGGTTTTTAACCCCACGCACTTTAAGGTCTGGGGTCACGACAGAGTCACCATCGCTGCCCATGCGGCAGGTGCCCACAGCATGATAGCCCAGAAACGCCGTCTGGCGCAGAAAGTCGGCCCACTCATCATCGGTTTGCACATCTTTTCCCGGCAGGCGCTCGGCGACCCGGTGCGCATCAAAGGCCGGGCTGGACAAAATCTCACGCACCGCGCGGCAGCCTTTGGTGAGCCGGACGAGATCGTCTTCATTGTCGAACAGGTTATGGCTGATCTTAGGGGCTGCTGCCGGATCTTTAGAACGCAAGCTGGTCGTGCCCCGGGTTTTCGGATAACCGATGTTGACCGCCGCTGAGATGGCGGGCTTGTCATAGGGGATCACGCCGTTCTCATCGAAGCTGAAGGCATAAGGTCCGAGTTGCACTTCAATATCAGCAACGTCGTCCGTCGGGTCAGCCTTCATGAACGCCACCGCATGAGGGTAGGGACTGGTGGCGGGGCCACGGCCAAACACAAACCAGTTCATAGCATGCATCACAATCTTCCAGCTGTTGATCTCCGTATTAAAGGTCGATTGGTTGACCTCAATACTGACCATGCCTTCCGGGTGCTCTTGCAAATTTTGCCCGACGCCCGGTGCATCCTGCCGCACCTCAATGCCATGAGATTTTAGCGCCTCAGCCGGGCCGATGCCGTTCAGCATCAACAGTTTTGGCGTGGCCATGGTGCCCGCTGTCAGGGTCACGCCCGCGCGGGCTTTGATGCGCTTTTTTTGTGCGCCTTTGCCATACACCACGCCGGTACAGGTTTTGCCGTCAAACACCAGTTCCGTGACCATCGCGCCGGTGCGGACCGTCAGGTTGCTCGGTTTCTTTCCAGGCCACAGATAGGCGCGCGCCGTATGGTAGCGCCAGCCGCGCGACTGCGTGACCTGGCTGTACGCCACGCCCGCTTGCTCGGCACCATTGTAATCTTCGTTGAAGGGCACACCCGCTTCTTTGGCGGCATCGATAAACACATGGGCGAGGGGGTGCGTGGTCCGCAACCGCGCCACATTCACTGGTCCGCTGCGGCCTCTGACATGATGATCGCCGACCACCGTGCGTTCCAGGCGTTTCATCACCGGCAGAAGATCGTCGTAGGCCCAGCCGCCGCAGCCGTTGTCGGCCCAGCGGTTAAAGTCGGCGGCGCGACCGCGCACATACAACATGCCGTTGATGGCACTCGATCCGCCCAGCACTTTGCCAGCAGGCCAAAGGTCGACCCGATCATTGCGGCTGCGGTCCGGCTCCGCCATGTTCATCCAGTCCAGACGGGGATTGCCGATGGCTTTGATGATCGCCGCCGGCACATGAATGAACGGCGAGTAATCGCGGCTGCCCGCTTCCAGCAGGAGCACCCGTTCTGTGGGGTGGTAACTGGCCAGACGATGAGCCAGCGCCGAACCCGCAGACCCGCCCCCGACGATCACATGATCAAACACCTGATCAAACGTCTGGGGGCGCTGTGTGCTGTCTGAGGTCATCTAATTTGCTCCGGCCAATCTTTAAACACGGCCCTGGTTGCATTGATAAAGTGCTCAACGGCAGGGCGCTGGGTTTCTGATCCGCGCAGGATCAGGCCCGAGGCCCGCGCAAAAGGGGTGCCTTTCACTGACAGGCGCACGATGGACCCCTTGGCGATATCCCGCTCCAACAGGTGATCCGGCAACAGGCTGACATATTCGCCCGACAGCACCAGCGCATGCATCAACGACAAGGCATTGGTTTCAACGGCCGGACGCAGCAGGGTCAGATTGTCAGAGGCAAATAAATCGGCCACCAAAGACGACACATGCAACTGGCGCACCAGCGCCAGGCGGCAATCTCTGAGATCGGCCATTTCAACACTGTCTTTTTTGGCCAGGGGATGATCGGCCCCGACCACAAAATGCGAATGAATTGTAATCAGCGGTTCAAATACCAGTCCTTCTTCGGCGGTGCCGGGCGGAAAGTTGGAAATCAGCGCTTCTACATGAGCGGTTTTGAGGTCGGTTACCAAATCCTCAAAGAAGCCTTCCGTCACATTAACGGTCAATTCTGGAACGGTTTTTGCTAATTTTCTCAGGACAGCCGCCATGGGATGACCCGCAAACAGCGCGGCAACCCCGACATTCAGGGAACCACGTAACCCTTTGGCGGTCGCTGTAACGTCCTCCGCCGAGCGCGCCGCTTCATTGAGGATCATCTTGGCTTGGTCATACAGGCGATACCCCGCTTCCGTGGGGATTACGCCGCGCGACTGGCGCTCCAGCAGTTGGGCTTCCAGGTCGCCCTCGAGATTTTTAATGCTGCGGGTCAGGGCCGGTTGGGTAATATTCAGAATCTCAGACGCGCCAGAGAGCGTGCCGCACTCCACCACAGCCACAAAATGTCGCAGTTGCTTGAATTCCATCAGCCGGTCCCGAATTTACCCATTTAAAGCGCGCAGTGCAGCAGGTGCCGGAGTATGACGACTCTCGGACTATGATCTCAAATGATTTTATTGGGTTTATCCATAAAATAAATGAATGGCAGTATTCGTGCTTTGAATTGGTGCCCATATGGGTGAAAAGGCACACTCTAGAAAATGCGGGCGAAGGCCCTGGTTGAGACCTCTAACGGATAGTTATGACCACATGGATATGATCAACATTGGGGACGCTGACTTGGCAGTTTGGGTTGAAAACCCAGGAAGAGGTTCGGTTGAAAGCCCAGGTACCGCGTCGGTTTTTCTGGTTTCCGGCCTGGGCGGACGGGCCGCCTTCTGGTCCGAGCTGGTGCCGGCCCTGTCCGGTCAGTTCCAGGTCGTGACCCACGATCACCGGGGCACCGGGGCCAGCACCAAGTCAGAAATCACTTATTCCGTGCCCCAGATGGCCAAGGACGTGCTCAGCCTGATGGATGTGCTGAAGATTGAGAAAACCGCTATGGTCGGCCATTCCACTGGGGGGGCCATCGCTCAGTATCTGGCACTGAACCATGCCGATCGCTTGAGTCGGATTGTCCTTAGCGCCACATGGGCGGGACCGAGCCCTTATTTTAAAGCCTTGTTTGATTTGCGTTTGCAGGTGCTGCAAGACTCCGGCCCCGAGGCCTATTTGATGGATGGTATTCTGCGTGCCTATCCTGCGGATATTCTGACGGATACGCCCAGTCTGCTCACCGGCACCCGCGAAGAACGCTTGGCCGCTTTTCCGGGTCTGACCATCGAGGCCGCTCGCATTGCCGCCGTGCAACGTCACGATTTGCGCGACCAAGTGTCAAACATTACACTGCCGACCCTGGTGATTGCCGCCGCCGATGATCAAATCACGCCGGTGGGATTTTCCCAGGAGCTTGCCGGTCTTATTCCTGGCGCTGAAAAAGTGATCCTGCCCCATGGCGGACATTTCGTGCCGCGCGTTTCCACCGCCGCCTATAACGCGGCGGTCGTTTCCTTCTTGACCCAACCAGCAACGGAGGCCTGATCATGGCAACGCAAGTTGATGTTAAAGCACCCTGGTGGACTGTCATCGGCCCCGACGAAGGCGAGTCCATTTGGCAGCCAGAACCCACCCAAGGCTATGTCACTATCAATCTATCCCCAGACAATATGCCCTATGATTCGTTCACGTCGGGCATTCAGGTTTTGCCGCCGGGCTGCAATGTGCGCGAACATGGACACAGACAGAACCATGAACTGCTATTCGTTTACGAAGGCACGGGCCGTGCCGAAATTGAAGACGAGACCTACGACATCGTTCCAGGCTCGACGATTATGTTTGGTCGCTATGCGCGGCATTTTGTCGAGAACACCGGAGATGTCGATATGAAGTTCTTCTGGGTCTTCTTTCCACCGGCGCTGGAGGATTGGTTTCGCGCTATCGGTAAGCCGCGCACACCTGGCGAGCCCATGCCGGAAAAATTTCCTCGGCCAGAAAATGTCATGGACATCTATAATGGCATGAAGTTCATACCACCCCGCCCGGATGCAAAATAAGAGAAAATTATGTTGGTATTAAACAGACAGGCCCTGATTGAAGCCCTCACTCATTCCGAGTGCGTCGAGTTGATGGATGGTGCCATGCGCGCCGTTTCCCGCCGTGATGTCGAAATGCCCTTGCGTCAGTTCATGGCGGTGCCCGATACCAAGGGCAAGCTGGGCATGATGCCCGGATACATTGGCCAGACGGAACAACAAGAGGCGTGCTTCGGTATTAAGGTCGTCAGCAAGTTTCCGCGCGCGCCCGGCAGTCCGTTGTCCAGCCATGTGGGGGCCGTGCTGTTGTTTGAAACCAAAGACGGTATGCCTGTTGCGCTGATGGATGGCCGTGAGTTGACCGCTATTCGCACCGCCGCCACCACCGCCATGGCCACCCGCACCCTGGCCCGTAAAGATGCCGCCTCGCTCACCTTTATGGGCTGTGGTGAAGAAGCCCGGCACCACATTCAAGCTATTTTGCCCGTCCGTCCCATCACCAAAATTATCGTCTGGGGCCGCAACGCGGAACGGGCTCAAAAATTCTGTGCCGAACAAACCTTACCCAATGGCGTGTCCATTGTCGTCGAGCCCGATGCCGAGAAAGCTGCGTCCGAAGCCGAAATTCTGTGCACGGTCACGTCCTCAACCCAGCCTATTCTCAAAGGCGCGTGGTTGCGTCCCGGTGTACATGTCAATCTGGTCGGCGCGGCGGTGCGCACCTCCGCCGAAGCCGATATTGATGTGGTGAGCCGCAGTAAATTCTACGTGGACTATCTGCCGTCCGCACTGGAACAGGCCGGCGAGTTGGTCAACGCCATCGAGGCCGAGATCGTCACGCGCGGTCATGTGGTCGGTGAAATTGGCGCCGTGCTGAATGGTGATGCGCCGGGCCGCATGACGGACGACGAGATTACCGTGTATAAGTCGTTGGGTGTGGCCGCGCAGGATCTTGCCGCCGGCCTGGCCGCTGCAAAGAACGCGGACGACAGCAACATCGGCCTCGCACTTGAGTGGTAAGGCACTTGATGGGTAGCGCTCTAAAATAATAAGGATTTCTAAGTGACGACATTAAAGCAACGTTTAGCGCAGCCCGAAATTGTGGCCGCCCCCGGTATTTACGATGCGCTGACCGCAAGTCTGGCCCAAAAAGCGGGCTATGAAGCCGTGTTTGTGTCCGGCTCCGCCGTCGCGTTCAGTCAGTTGGGGCGTCCTGATATCGGCTTGGTCACCATGACCGAAATGGCCCAGGTGGTCGACCGCGTGCGCGACCGTGTGGACATTCCTTTGTTTGTCGATGCGGATTCTGGCTTTGGCAATGCATTTCACGTGCGCCGCTGTGTGCGGATGTTTGAACGGGCCGGCGCGTCCGGTATTCAGATTGAGGATCAGATCAACACCAAGCCCGCCAAAGAGGTCATCCAACGCCCGCTGGTGTCCATCGAAACCATGGTTGGTAAAATCAAAGCCGCGCTGGATGCCCGCACCTCGGAAGACACCATCATCAGCGCCCGCAGCGACGCCATGTTTACCGAAACGCCAGAGCAAGCCTTAGAGCGCGCCGTGGCCTATGCTGACGCCGGAGCCGACATGGTGTTTATCGAAGCCGTCAACGATGCCGCCGACCGCAAGCGTCTGTGCGACACCTTGAAAGACCGCGTGGCGTTGCTGTTCAACCTGCTCAAGCCCGGCGCGCTGCAAGCGCCGACGCCGCAAGACTTGCAAGAGCTGGGCTATGATGTGGTGTTGTTTCCCCAAGCGGTCATCGGGCCTTCGGCCAATGCGGCGTGGCAGTCTCTCAACACACTCAAAGGCAACAACGTCTCCGCTGATCCACAGCCGGTGACCGACCTGATCGACGCGGCACAGCAGTCGAAATGCTGATCAGCCGGAGTTCCGTAATGATGATATTTAAGAGCTCATCTTTCACCTCAGTCTTCGCAAACACCCGCGCTCTGGTGTTTGCGCTTGCGGCCCTCGTAACGTTAACCCCACTCTCCACAACAGTCGCCACGCCAGCCTCTGCGGCCGAGGTGCAATGGCGTCTCGCCCACTACCTGCAGGAAGAACACTTTTTCGCGGCGGGCTGGTTGACCGACTGGGTTGAGGAACTGGAGCGCCGCTCCGATGGACGGATCAAGGTTGACGTTCACCCCAACAATTCCCTGCTTCGATTGGCGGCCATTGCGCCTGGGGTGCGCGATGGTATCGCCGAGATTGGGTTTGGCCCTGCGCCCGAAAGCCCGGCGTTAGAGTTGCTTGAATTGCCCTTCATCGCAGAGTCAGCCGTGCATGGCACCCACATCGCCATGTCTCTGTTGGCAGATCAACCGTCCGTGAAAAATGACCTGGCGGGTTTGCATGTGGCCGTGCTGCAAACCAATGCGCCCTCGCTGATCCACACCAAAGATAAACCGGTGCGCGTCCCCGCCGACCTGCAGGGCCTGAAGATGCGTGGCGCGACGGACTACATTCGCGATATGCTCGGCGTGTTGGGGGCGGAGCCGGTCGCAGGCTATCTGGCCCCGCAAGTCTATGGCTTGCTGGAAGCGGGCACGGTCGATGGAACCCTGTGGCCCTACGAAGCCATCCGGATTTTTAACCTGGGCGAGCAAGCCAATCATCACACCGAAATGTATTTTTTCGTGTCGGTGCTCGGGCTGTTCATCAACGCTGAGGCGCTTAACGCGCTGCCGGATGATCTGCGGGCCGTGGTGTTGGACATGTCCGGCCCAGATGTAGCGCGCAGCGCGGCGCTGGAATGGGATCAGGAAGAGCAGCGGGGCCGCGATAAAGTCATTGAGCTGGGTAACACCATTCTCACGCCCACGGCGGCACAACGCGCGGCCTGGCGCAGGGCGGCGCAGCCTCTCATTGATCAGCGTTTGACCGCGCTTTCGCGCTCCGGCTTCAACGCCAACCAACGTTATCGGCACCTGTTGGAAACAGCAGCATCCTTGCCGACCGAGTAAGGCAAGTGACGCGTTCGCCCGCCCCCTCAGTCGTTGAGTTCACGCACCAGCCGAAAGCCCGTCGCGCCGTAGCGCGTGTCTAAGTTTTGGCCGCGCACACGGTGGGCCGAGCGCACTGTCCAGGGAAAGCTGAACCAACTGCCGCCGCGCACCACCACACCCAGTTCGCACGCGTTGTCGCGCCAGGCGGACCCATCGGTCGGCGCGCCGTCATAGTTTTCGTGGAAACAATCGTCGATCCACTCGCCCGCATTGCCCAGCACCCCATGGAGACCAAACGCGTTGGGGGCAAAGGCATTCACGGGCGCGGTGTAGATGTAACCATCGTTGCAGTTAAACGGGGTGAAGTCATCGTAATTGGCGGGGCGGGAATGCACCGCTGCCAGGCTTGCGTCGGCCACATTGGTATACTGGCAGCTGTCATCAATATTGTTGCCCCAGGGCCGGGTGGTTGAGGTGCCGGCGCGGGCGGCATATTCCCATTCGGCCTCGGTCGGCAGCCGATAGGTTTGGCCGGTGCGTTCCGACATCCAGGCCGCAAACGCATTCACTTCGGCGAAGTCGACACACACCACCGGATGATCATCGGTTTGCGGAAACCCGGGGTCGCGCCAAGATTTACCCTCTTGCACAACCCAGCCCGCCATTTCGTCGTAATTATCGCTGGTGGAATCCCAGGCCCAGCATTTGGGGCCGGTGGGAAAATCTGTCTCCGCGACAAAACGGGCGTATTCGCCGCGGCTGACTTCGTACTTGCCGATGGCAAAGGGTTTTTCAAACACCACTTCGCGGCGCGGCTGCTCGAACTTGGCAAAGTCGAACGGCACCTTCGGTGGCGCGGGCACTTTCTCGCGCGTGCGTTCTTCCGCGGTCGAGCCCATCACAAAAGACCCGGCGGGCACCACCACCATCACGGGGCAGGTGTCACAATCTTGGATCACGGCTGGCTGCTCTTGTTGTGCCGCTGCGGTGTGGTTCAAACCCGAGATGGCCAAAAGCACCAGAAAGGCTGTGCTGCATGCGGGAAGGAAAAAAATGCGAAGGACCGACGGCATTGGGAACATCCTTATCTGAGGCTTAAATCATGATCTGAGTGCATAGGAAACAGCTTAAAGCCTTGCGATTGCGAGAGTCCACAAAAGTGGCAAGACACAACACCCTTACCTGGCACCGTTGCCTTCGCTTGCGCCCGCCCGGTAAGGTCTACGCCTCAACGCAAAACATCGGCCGGACCACCACATGAATTTCACCACATGAGAAAAGCCCTATGAAACTTAAAAACAAAATCTGTCTTGTTGTCGGCGCCAGTTCCGGCATGGGGCGTCGCACCGCCATGGAGGCGGGTCAGCAGGGCGCGCATGTTATTCTCGCCGCCCGCCGCAGCGAAGATTGCGACGCCGCTGCGCACGCCATTTGCGCTGCTGGGGGCGCGGCGGAAGGGCTGCAGCTGGATGGCACAGATCGCGCCTCTGTCGCCGCAGCGTTTAAAATCATCGACGATAAACACGGGCGCTTAGACTGCGCCTTTAACAATTTGGGCAGTGCCTTTGGCGACTCTCCCCTGCACCAAACCCCGGTCGAGCGGTGGGACGATACCATCGCCGTCAACCTGACCTCGGTGTTTAATCTCATGCAGGCCGAAGTGCCGCTGATGCAAAAAAGCGGTGGCGGGTCCATCGTCAACAACAGCTCCACCGGCGGTATTCGTGGCGTCAAAAACATGGCCGATTACGCCGCTGCCAAATGGGGGCTGGTGGGCCTGACCAAATCCGCGGCGCTGGAGTACGGCGACGACAACATCCGCGTGAATGTGATTGCGCCGGGCATCATCACCACCGAAAAGGCCGAGAAAATTCAGGCCAGTATGCCCGAGCTGTTTGACACCCTGCGCAACCAAATTCCCGGCAAGCGCTTTGGCGAGATGCAAGACATCGCCAATGTGGTGACCTGGCTGATGAGCGATGACGCCCGCTATGTTAGCGGTGCGGTCCTGCCGGTTGATGCAGGGAAGACTGCGGGTTGAGAACGATTGATCACACATCCGTCACGGCTAGGGTAAAATTGGTGTAGTGGGAGCTAGGGACATGTTAAATTAGGTAATAATTTTTCTTGCCTTGCGAGTCATTGGTAAAATGTCTGCACCAAAAGTTTTCATATCCTACTCGCATGATAGTGAAGAGCATAAACAGTGGGTGCTCAATCTAGCCAAGTTACTTTTCCAGAACCATGTAGTAGCCATTATTGACCAGATCGAACTCAAATTGGGTTCTGATTTGCCAGCTTTTATGGAACATCAAATTGCAGCGGCTGATAGAGTTCTTGTGATTTGTACAGACGAATATCTTGAGAAAGCTCAGCGTGATACTGGCGGTGTTGCATTTGAAAAGCGTATTATTTCGTCTGAACTATTCTCAAATAGCGCTCCCGCACGATTTATTCCAATTATACGAAATACTACGGGTGGTGCGAAAATACCGAAGTTCATGGGAGGTATGGTCCACATAGACTTTAGCGACGACAGTGAAACAGCATTTAGTAACAACTTTGAGAAGTTGTTAAGAGACATCCACGGTGTCCCTCTCGTGCCTAAACCCGAACTCGGCCAGAACCCCTTTCTCAAGCATGAGTCAAAAGTTTCGTTTTCTGATCATTGGCAACCTAAAAAGATAGACCTAATTCGCTTAGTTGACATGCTTAAGCACGACCCTGATTACGAGGTGAATGTCGAATGGCCAGAAATAATAGACATAATTGATAAACAGTTAGAGTTGCTCCGCTTAGACATTGAAAACGAAACGTTCACACCTATCAAAACTCCGGCTACGAGTGTTTATGCGGACACGATAGAATTGATTCGTACGTTGCAAATTTGGAAAACACGGATATCAACTAGGCTTCTTTCAATATGCGAGGGCATGAAGCCAGATAGTTACTCAACAGAGAGCATAGCTGAGGTTATGTTAAAGTTCCTCGGTACCTCAAACTGGTACATTCAATATACCAGTATTGAGTTTATTCTCCGCTCTCGCGGATTAGACTCAGAGCATGCAAAGAGTTTTGACGAAACTCATATTCAGTTACTGGGTCTGTACGCCGACTGTAATACCTACGGGGCGTATGCGCGTTTCATTGGACTGGCGGACAACTATTTAGTAGCGGTGGTTAGAGGGATTGGAAATTACAGACCCAGTGAGCCTGGATACTATGTGGTTGGCCCTCCTGATGTAATACGAGAGTCCTACGAGCAATCTAAGCGGACTTCTGGTACCTTGTTGGATTCATACTTTAGCGAATGGTTCATGCCACAGATCGAAGCGAGTAGTGTAAACCCTTATTTGCCAAGCTCTTACAATGAGACCGCTTTCGAGTACCGTGAAAATATGTATGTCCGGCGAGTGGAAGATCCCGATCACAACGTGGTGTTAGAAGACTGGTGGTTATGAGAAGCTTTCAGCAATGTGGTGACCTGGCTGATGAGCGACCACGCCCGCTATGTTAGCGGTGCGGTCCTGCCGGTTGATGCGGGGAAGACGGCGGGGTAAGGCGTGCAGAGATCATATTGACCTGAAAGTCACGGCTTCTGGTTAGAGCTGGTTTACGCGGCTTTTTTCGATTTTTCCTCCTTGTTTATTTTTGGGTAGGGGCAGTCCTTCTTTGAAGACAGTTAAGGGCGTTCGTAAACTTGCTGAAACGAACTTACTATTTCAGAAATTGATGCCTCATCTCGTCGTGTCAGCCAGATGTTGCGACTTTCCCCAGAGCTGTCCTGGCGCCCGCGGCCAAAAGTGTTTGTGATGGACATAGCGGATTCGTCTATTTCCAATATTGTCCAACCGGCTGTTGTTAACGTGGAATTGGTTTGTTGTGACCAAGGCTCTAATTGTTCCGTCAGTATGTCACTTACTGAACCATAACCGCAGAAGGCCAGCGCGTTAATAAGTTCTTCTTCTATACCCTCGACGTCAATTTTAATTAAGGTTGGTCGCTCCTGATTCTGAGATACTAGTGTTCCAATGAATTGGGTGGCAACATTGATCTTATATCCGGCCCTCTGCAATAAGCTCGAACCGGATGTAATCGCCCAATGTGCAGAGTTAACATATAGAGATGCTGTTGGGTTTTTGTCGGCAACTATCGCCTTATTGATACAGTGATTAGCTGAAAGTTTGTTGGCTCTAATGTTAATCAACAATCGAGAGTAAACTATCGGGTGAGGTTCAAAAGACCAGACTATTAAGTTCGGATTAGCTTGGTTTGCCAAGAGGCTATAATAACCTGAATGGCTACCTATGTCACAGGCTACATTCGCACCCTTACACAGCTTTGCCCACAATTGAGATGACATTGGCTCAAAGTGGCCCCTCCAAAATAATCTTGCGGCGACTAAGTCATCTCCTTCACAGATGAACATCTCAAAAGAAAGACTAGGGCCTACCGAAGCAGAAACGAATCCAGAGAATGTCGGTTTCTGCAGCAAAGATTGGAGATCGTTGGGCTGCACATAGTCAGCCCGATTTCTTAAGTTAAGAGCAGTGTTATAATATTCTTCCGTGCTTTTCATTATCACTCTACTGATGTTAATGAGCGTTAGAGAAGTCCCATAGCAAAATCAATAAAACGTATTATCTTTTTTTTCGCTAATTTTTAGCAGTGTTTGAGGGCGCGGCATGACCGGCGTCTTTGTAAGACGCGGGTCTTAAAAATAAGTTTTTCCAGATGAAAATCAGGACCATTGGCAGTTGATAGGTTTAGATAAACTAAGACGTGCGGTAGCTTTTCACCAAAATGGTGAGCTGGATGAAGCACGTGAACTGTATTCTAAAGTTTTGCTGGAGTCTCCCAATCATTCAGATGCCCTCCGCCTACTTGCCGTGCTTGAAAATAGCTTAGGTAATCACCAAAAAGCTCTCGCTCTATTAAAAACAGGGATTAAGAGCTCACCAGATAATAAATTACTACTTTTTACGCGCGGAATTGTATTAGCGGGAATGGGTAATTTTGAGCATGCTAAGGCAGCATATGAAAAAGCGATTGCGGTTGATCCCAACTTCAATGACGCCAAATTAAACCTCGGAGCGCTACTCCAACAGGAAGAAGATATTGAAGGCGCGTGCGCCCTCTATCAAGATATGTTGTCAGGGTTGCCAAACTCTCGATTAGCGTTATTCAACCTTATGCGTGCTCTAACAAACCTATCCTCGGTGCGGGAACTGACTGACCTTGAATTAAAAGCCCTGGTTTCCGGGAAGGATATGTTGCTTAAAGCTGACCCAGAAATGCTTCAGCTTGTGAGGAAAGACACGGTTACGTATCTTGGAAGGCTAGCCAATAGCTTCAAAACTCTTAAGCAAGAAGAGCATTTTCAGGAGTGTCTTAATGGGATTGTCCAAGCGCCTACCCAAACTGTAAACGATCTTCGCATTAAATCCTGGGCCTTATTCGCAGTCGGCAATTTAGATGCCGCGCTGGAAATGGTTGCAACTGTTAACAATACTTTGCCGCTCCATAGAATGGGGGCTCTTTTGGAACGGAACAAAATTGGAGCGCTGAGGGCCTTACCAAAGGTAGACGGTTCCTGGCCTAATCCTTCCAGTAATCCGGTCGTTTTTGCCGCCGCTACCGCTGATTATGTTAGCTTGTTTGGCGTTAAGTTCGCGTCATCGATTTTGAGAACATCAGCTGCGCTAGATGTCCACCTACATATTCTTAATCCAGACGATACGATCTTTAAACCGGCAGAAGAGTTTCTTGATCTCTCAGGTGGTCGGTTTACCTGGACAACAGAAGACGTTGGCGAAAGAGACAGGGCTGTTTATGCAAGTAGAAGATTCTTAAGGCTTCCTGAAATACTTCAATTCTGTCAAAGGCAGATTATCTGTTTGGATATAGACTCAATTGCCAATGACGATATTGGTCATGTGATTAGTTCCCTGGTACCGTTTGATGCGGTTACATATGATAGGCCAAATGAGATTTATATTAATCAGCAAGTTGCTGCTGGATTTTTGGCAGTGTCCCCCACTGATTTTGGGCTTCGTTTTTCTAACCTGATTGCGTCTTACATAAATCATTTTGAGTCTCGCGGAGAAGAAAAGTGGTATGTTGACCAGATGGCAATATGGATGGCCAAGCTTTGGTTTCAGGATTATGAACCAAGTGGTCGAATTAAGTCTGCTCCGACGAACTTCTTAAACTGGGATAAGTCGTCCCAAAGTGGCCTAATATCAACCGCGAAGGGCGGTGATAAAAACTGGATTTGATGGCCAAGGATTAGCTTCCGCAATTGGATTATTGCTCTCCCACCACGAAACATCCTTACCGAAACGCGTAACACTGTTGTGCATGAGCTCGTTTCGCATGAGTCTAACCCATTGATTTCATTATATTTAGGGTGTCGTGCATGGGCTCGTTCCAAGATTACCCCGGGGTTGGAATTTTTTGGGTCTTTTTTTGATGCCTTTTTCACCCCTTTTAAGCCTCCTGCATCATGCCTTTGATTGCCAGTGAGGGCTCCTGTCTCCTAGACTTCGGCCAAGATGTCTTCCTCGTCTTTGCACCTGCCGCCTCCTTAGGAGCTAACCCATGACCACCGCATCTCTGCTACGCGCCAAGGCGGCCCTCTCCCGACGCTCTGCCCTTCACGGGGCTGCTGTGACGGGTCTTGCCACAGGTCTGGCTGCCGCTGCTTTACCCCGCAGGGCCCGCGGCGCAACCGAGGTTGATGTGCTGGTGGTCGGCGCGGGTCTGTCCGGTTTGTTTGCCGCCACCATGCTCGAAGATGCGGGCGTGTCTGTCGCTGTGGTCGAGGGGCGGGATCGTGTCGGCGGGCGCGTCTACACCCTCTACGACATTCCCGGAAAGCCCGAAGCCGGAGGCGAGGTGTTCGGTGCCTATTATGCCCGCTGCCTCGATATGGCGACCCGCTTGGATTTGACCCTGCAAGCGCCCCGGCCGCGCTCGCAGGCGGGCGACGATGAGTTGATGATCAACATTGGCGGTCAGAACATCATGATCCCTGAGTGGGCCGAGCATCCCCTGAACCCGCATCCGGAGGACCTCAAAAGCAAGACGCCGTGGCAAGTGTTTTTCGGCGAGCTGCCCAAAGACAATCCCATGCAAAACCTCGACGACTGGACCGATTCAGATTTCGCCGCGTTCGATATCCGCTTTGCCGATTACCTCAAAGCCAAGGGGTTCAACGAGGAGGCCATTCGTCTGCAGGAGGTCAACAGCGCCTATGGCAATACGGTCTATGACGTCTCCATGCTGCACATTTTTCACTACTTTGTGTGGATGCAGTTGCACGCTTCGGGCGGCATCCGCACCCAAATTGCAGGCGGCAATGAACGTCTGCCCGCAGGTATGGCGGGGGCGTTGAAGTCGGAGGTACGCCTGAACAAACCGGTCAGTGCTTTGGTGTCAGATGCCACCGGGGCCGAAGTGATTTTCACGGATGGCAGTAAGCTGCGCGCCCGCAAAGTCATCTGCACTTTGCCGTTTAGTCTGCTCCAGGAAATCCGTATCGAGCCCGCCTTGCAGGGCCGCCAGCGCGAGGCGGTTCAGACCTTGCCCTATTACAAGACCTTCCAAATTCACTACGCCATTGAGCGCGAGTTCTGGAAAGACGATGGCCTGCCGCCCTCCATGTGGACGGACTCCGCCTTCGATCGTCTCAACCTGTTGCCGGAAGAGGACAGCGATGCTCCGGCCTGCTATCTGGCCTACGTCAACGGGCGTCAGGCGGCGCGACTGGATCGCCTCGGCCTGGAGGGGGCCGAGCGTCTGGTGCGCTCTGAAATAGAACGCCTGCGGCCCGCCGCCAAAGGGGCGCTCAGGCCATTGCGCGTGCACTCCAATCAGCGCGACCCGTTCATCGGCGGTTCCTATGCCTATTGGCAGCCGGGCCAGCCTCTGATCCTGCCAGACCCCATGGGCCAGCCTCACGGCCACATTCATTTTGCCGGGGAGCATCTGGCCCGGGTCAACCGGGGCATGGAAGGGGCCATGGAATCTGGCGAACGTGCCGCCTTCGAAGTGTTGGATTCCCTGTAAAAGGGACCTATATCGCCAAATATCGCCGTCAGAGTCTGGGCCAAGGGACAGGTTCTGATATATACTTGCGGCAACTCACAGTTTTAGCGGCGTTTCCATAAGACAGAGCGCCCGTCATCGACAGGAGACTCAGGTGAACACATACGTCACGCCAGACAGCCTCGCATTTGGAACCCCGGATATGAGCACTGATATGAACACAGGCACGAGCCCCTCTGCCTCCCGGCGCTCAGTCCTCAAAATGACCGGCGCTGCCAGCGGTGGCCTGGTGATTGGGTTCGCCCTCAAGCCAGACACCAAAGGCGTATTCGGCTCTGCCGATGCTGCGACAGGTAACGCTGCGACAGGTGAGACTGCATTTGCCCCCAATGCCTTCCTGGAAGTGAATCCCAACGGTCGGATCCTGATTTACTCTAAGTCGCCTGAAATCGGCCAGGGCATTAAAACGGCCTTCCCGATGATTATCGCCGAAGAACTGGATGCCGCCTGGGATGACGTCGATGTCGGCCAAGCGCCCATCAATCCGGAAGTTTATGGCCGTCAGAGCGCTGGTGGGTCCTTCTCCATTAAAGGCTCCTACGATCAACTGCGCGCCGCCGGGGCGACCGCGCGCGCCATGCTGGTGTCCGCCGCTGCGCAACAGTGGGCGGTCGAAGCCGCCGCTTGCAAAACTGCCGATAGCCATGTGACTCACCCGGATGGCGAGACCCGCGTGCACTATTCAGAATTGGCCGCGCTGGCGTCTGAAATGCCTGTGCCGGACGCTGAGAGCCTGACCCTGAAAGACCGCAAAGACTTCAGTCTCATGGGCACCTGGGTCGGTGGTGTTGAAAACGACAAGGTTGTCTCGGGTCAGCCGCTGTTTGGTAGTGACCAAGTGGTGCCGGATATGGTTTACGCTACCTATACAAAATGCCCCGCGTTTGGCGGCACCGTCGCCTCGGCCAACCTGGATGAAATTCGCGCCATGGACGGCGTCCTTGATGCCTTCGTGCTGGAAGGCACTGGTGTTGATGTCGAGGTCATGCCCGGCGTGGCCATTATCGCCACCTCCACCTGGGCGGGGCTGAAAGCCAAAGGCGCTCTGGAGGTCGAGTGGGATGAAACCAACGCGGCCAAAGACAGCTGGTCGGCCTCATTAAAACAGGCGAAAACCCTCGCTGGCACCAAGGGCGCCAACGAAATCATCACTAAGGGCGATGTCGATGGCGCGATGAAAAATGCCGCCGCCACGGTCGAAGCCTTTTACAGCTATCCGTTTTTGGCGCATGCGCCCATGGAGCCGCAAACCACAACCGCCTGGCATCGTGGCGATGAAGTTGAAGTCTGGGCACCGACCCAGACCCCAGAGCGGGCCTTAAGCACGGTTGCTGAGGTTTTCAATCTGCCCACTGAAAAAGTCACCATCCATCAAATTCGCGCGGGCGGCGGCTTTGGCCGTCGGATTTACAATGATGTTGTCGCCGAGGCCGTGGCCATCTCGCAAAAAGTCGGGGCGCCTGTGAAGTTGCAGTGGACCCGTGAAGACGACACCCGCCACGACTTCTATCGCGCCGGCGGTTTCCATCATATTTCCGGGTCAGTCGATGCCGATGGCAAAATCTCGTCGATCCGCGACCATATGGTGAGTTTCACCACCAATGGCGAGCGTGCGGTCACCGGTGGCGGGCTTCGTGATGATGAGTTTCCAGTGCCGCTGATCGAAAACGCTGAATTGAGCCAGACATTGTTGCCGTGGAAAACGCCGTGCGGGGCGTGGCGCGCGCCTGGCTCCAACGTGTTTGGTTTTGTCTACCAGTCGTTTCTGAATGAACTCGCCGTCGCTGCAAACCGCGATCATGTAGAGTTTTTGCTTGATATGTTGGGTGAACCCCGTTGGCTTGATCCTGGCAATACGCGCACCCTTGATACGGGTCGGACCGCCGATGTGATCAAACTCGCGGCGGAAAAAGCAGGTTGGGGCAAACCACTGCCCGCTGGTCATCATCTGGGGCTGGGCTTCTACTTCAGCCATGCCGGTCACTTTGCTGAGGTGGCAGAGGTCAGCGTTGATGCTTCAAATTCCGTGAAGATTCACAAAGTCACTGTGGCCGGGGATGTTGGTCCGATCGTCAATATGAGTGGGGCGAAGGCCCAGTGTGAAGGCTCCGTTATTGATGGCATCAGCGCCATGATGGGCCAGCAGTTGGCGATTGAGAACGGTCGCATCAGAGAGGGGAACTTCGATGCGTATCCCATTCTCAAAATGGCTGATGCCCCGGATGTTGAGGTTCATTTTATTCAGTCGGAACATGCCCCAAGTGGTCTGGGTGAGCCTGCGTTGCCGCCACTGGCCCCTGCGGTTTGCAACGCCATTTTCGCGGCGACCGGCAAGCGCATCCGGACCTTACCCCTGAGTGATGAAGGGTTCTCCGTCTCAGCTTAATGCCAGACACGCACGACCGGACTGAGGACTCTTCTGGCGGGACCAAGACCCTCCAGACGGTGACCCGGGCCATGGCCATCCTCGAGCTGATCAGCCGGGAGGGTCCGCTCAACGTGACGACGATCGCAAAGGCCATCGGTATTTCCCGCTCGGCGTGCTTGCGCATTTTAAAAACGCTGATGGCCAGTGGTCATATGGCCAAGCCTTCCGGTGGCCGCACCTATTTTCTGACCGAGCGTATTCTAACGTTGTCGTCGGGCTATACGCGCAATAATATCCTCGCCAATGTGGCCGAGCCGATTATCAGGGCGGCGGCCGAGCAAGTGCTCTGGCCCTTGGTTCTGACGGTTCCCGCAGGCTCGGAAATTTTGGTGCTGGTGACCACGGAGCCGGAGAGCCCACTGGCCTTGCAACGCATGACCGCCGGCTATCGCATCGCCCTGACCGATACCGCCTCGGCACGCATCGTCTTGGCAAAATCTCCTGATGAAGTGTGCCGGGAATACCTCAACACGGTCAGATCGTCCGAGATTATGGCCCCTGTCGCGGGCGCATTTGCTGAGGACGTAAAGCGTGCGCAGAAAGACGGCTTTGCCTTTCATCAAGTGCCCGGCTCGCGTGAGAAGTCTTTGGCAGTGGCCATTCGTATTGATGGCGCAGCGGTCGCAGGATTAACAGCGCGGTTTATTGCCTCGGCGCTGTCGGACACCCAGGCCAAAGCTGAGCTCCTGCCGGTGCTGCAAGATACGGCAGGTCTCATCAGCAAAGCTCTTGCAGCGCATTAACTCGGGCCGATTAGATATCGTCGCCTGGCTCGTCTTCCGGAATGGCTTTCTCGGCTCGCTCCGCTTGTTGCAGCAGCAGATAAAACACGCGGTCGCTAATGTCCTGCCGCAAAACTTCCCGCTGGTTTGCGGCTTCTTCATCGGGAGAGTAGGTGTGAACCTCTTCTTGCTTCAGGATACCTTTCGCCTCCAGCAGACGTTCAACCGCATCCAGGCGGTGCCGCGTGACCAGCAGTTCGTTCAAGAGGGAGACATTCATCGATAATAGAATATCGTTGGCCTCGTCCTCGAACATCATCGGACGTGGACCTTTAGCAACGCGCGGCAGCCGCACTTTTTCGTCTGTGCCCATGATTTGGTCCTATTCCTTGATGCCGATGATGTACGCCATCCCCAGCGGCGATCCCGCCGGTGCGCCGTATCCCACGGCCCGCGAGGTTTCAATCGCGGCGTCAATTTTGGCCTGGTCTTTGCCACCCTTCACCTGAGAAAAATCGCGGATCACGTTTTCAGACAGGAACCCCGCATCCGTTGCGACTTTCTTCAAGTCGAGTGTACGGTACTTGGTCCAAAACGGCTCGTTATTGTAATGCGTTTCGTTGGTGTAGATGAACTGCCGATAGGGGTCGATTTCGTTCAGTTGCGGCAGATCCGCATGGATCATCACGCCACCCGGCTTCAACAACCGATGACATTCTTTGATGATCGCGGGCCAGGCTTTGGTCGAGGTTTCATGGGCTAGAATGTTCGACGTGATCAGATCAAAGCTGGCATCCTCAAATTTGGTGTGTTCGGCGGATTGCTGTGAGAAATGAATTTTGAGGCCCAATGCTTCCGCGCGGGCATGGCCGTAGCGCAGCAGGGCGGGTCCAACATCAATCGCATGCACCTCAGCGTCTGGCCAGCGCTTCACATAGGCGGCTGTGCTGTGCCCGATGGTGCAGCCCATATCGAGAACCTTTTGGGGGTTCAAATCGGGGAACACTTCATCCAGGTAGCCACAGACCATGCGGCCGGCCATGTCGGTCATGCCGCTGCTGCCGCTATTATAAATATGTATTGAGCGGTCGTAGATTGCACCTGCCGAGATATCATCGTCACAATTTTCAGCAGCGAACCCGCCCGGCTGGCAATGAATATCCACAGCGGTGATGTAGCGGGGCAATTCCAGCGTGGGGTCCAATTCCAAAGAACCCAGATTCTGGTTCATCTCTTTCGACTTTTCAATCAGATCCGGTAATTGTTTTTCCAAGGACGGGATCAGAGATTCGTACATCAGTTCCTGAACCACCCGATGGAAGCCCATTTGGAACTTCATATAATTGTCTTTAAGCATTTCTTTGCGAATCTGACGGTAATCATTCAACGGTTCGCCGGTCTTCTTCTCATAAGTCGGCTTAATCTCGCGATAGAACATTTCCCGGCTGCCCGCCGCAAACTTACGCAACAAGGATTGCCTTAGGGTCCGGACATTGTTTTGCCGCTCAGCCTCATCGTGGCTGCGGTTGGTCATCATCGCGTGTTCGTGTTGGACTTCGGCCATTTTCGCCTCGTTTCGTTAGAGTGTTAATGTCTTTAACAGATTTAAGCTTTGAACGTCTGTCTTCACCGGATAACTCCATTAAACCAGCAGTTCTGGGCAACTGTTGAGCTGTTCACTACGTTGCCCGTGAAGTGAGCATGTTTCATACCCTTCATACGTGATCTTCAGGAAAACGGTTCTTTATTCTGGCGCGTCAACGCTGCTTACCAAAGCATATTAGTCGAGACCTGTAGCGCTGCACTGCTGGAAGGTGTAGGACTCACCATATGTCCATACATGCCGCTTTAAACCACCAAACCCATTATGTTTATGACCGCCGGGTCGAAATGGGACCGCAAACCATTCGCCTGCGCCCTGCGCCACACAGCCGCACGCCGGTTTTGAGCTATAGCCTCAAAATTGAGCCTGAAGGCTATTTCATTAATTGGCAGCAGGACCCCTTTGGCAACTATCTGGCCCGAATCGTCTATCCCGACCCCGTGACTGCGTTTCATGTGGAAGTTGATCTGGTCGCCGATATGGCGGTTTATGATCCCTTTGATTTTTTCCTTGAGCCAGAGGCGGACACTTATCCGTTCAAATACGAAGACACTCTGCATGACGACCTAGAGCCCTACATGGACCTGGATAAGCCGGGTCCGCTGTTTAAAGAGTGGCTGTCTAATCTGGATATTCCCGACCCGTCTGATGAGAAGAAGACGATCGACTTTATTGTTGGTCTCAATCAGAAACTTCAGTCGAATATTGATTACGTCGTGCGGATGGAGCCAGGTGTTCAAACACCTGATGAAACCCTGGGGACCGGAAAAGGCTCCTGCCGGGATACCGGATGGATGCTGGTACAGGCGTTTCGTCATCTTGGCATTGCCAGCCGGTTTGTCTCTGGTTATCTGATTCAGCTTAAGCCAGACGTCAAATCCATCGACGGTCCGTCGGGGACTGATGTTGATTTTACCGACCTGCACGCGTGGGCTGAGGTGTATTTACCTGGGGCAGGGTGGATTGGTCTTGATCCCACTTCTGGATTGTTGACGGGGGAAGGGCACATTCCGTTGGCCTGTACGCCACGACCCTCCAGCGCTGCGCCGATCAGTGGTGCGGTTGGGGAAGCCAACACCAAGTTTGATTTCGAAATGTCGGTTACGCGTATTCAACAATCCGCACGCGTCACGTTGCCTTATACGGAAGAGCAATGGCAGTCCATCAATGCTCTGGGTCATCAGATTGACGCAGACTTAAAAAAGAACGACGTCCGGCTGACCATTGGCGGTGAACCAACCTTTGTGTCTCTTGAAGATCCGGATGCAGCGGAGTGGAACACGGCGGCTGTCGGACCACGTAAGCGCGAGCTTGGGGCGAAACTGATTAAGCGATTGCGCAAGAAGTTTGCCCCCAACGGTCTGCTGCATTACGGCCAAGGTAAATGGTATCCGGGCGAGCAATTGCCACGCTGGGCCTTTGCGTTGTATTGGCGCGCTGATGGCAAACCCATTTGGTCCAATGAAGCCTTAGTTGCCGATGAAACCGTGGATCATGAGCCGACGGTTGAGGATGCCCAGGCTTTTCTGACAGGCATCTCTAAGCGCCTTGACGTTGAGCCAGAGGCTATCCTTCCGGCGTATGAAGACCCCTGGCATTTCATGGGCCAAGAGCGGAAACTGCCGGAAAACCTGGATCCTAAAACCAATAAGCTCGATGATCCGTTGGCGCGTGATCGCTTGGCCGAAGTTTTTGAACGCGGCTTAGAAACCCCGCGTGGATTCGTGCTGCCCATCCAACGCTGGAACGCCAAGGGCGGCAAGCGCGCCTGGTACAGTGAGAAGTGGTCAACCCGTACAAAGAGTATATTCTTGATCCCTGGGGATTCCCCGGTGGGTTATCGCTTGCCTTTGCCATCGCTGCCGCACATTGAGCCAAGCGAATATCCCTATGTCATTCCGGCGGATCCTTTTGCAGAACGTGATGAATTGGCGGACCCTGATGAGCGCAGCCAGAGATTTCTGCGTAACAAGACTGGGGAAGCCGAGAGACCAGGCGAGCAGCAGGTTCTGACCAGCCAAGTTGGCAAAGCGGGCGGTAATCGTTTCGTGCGCGCCGCCATGACCATCGAGCCGCGCGATGGCCGTCTCACCATCTTTATGCCGCCTGTTGAATCTCTGGATGACTATCTTGATCTGGTTGCGGCGGTGGAAGACTGCTCGGCCGAAATGGATGTGCCGTTTCATTTGGCTGGCTATACGCCGCCAAAAGACCCCCGGTTGAACGAGATCAAGGTAACGCCAGATCCGGGCGTGCTTGAGGTTAACATCCAACCGGCGTCCAGTTGGGATGAGATGGTGGCGATCACCACCACAATTTACGATGAGGCGCGCCAACTGAAGCTCGGCACAGAAAAGTTCATGCTCGATGGCCGCCATACCGGCACGGGCGGCGGCAACCATTTTGTTTTGGGTGGCGCGGAACCGGCGGCCAGTCCGTTCTTGCGGCGGCCTGATCTGCTGCAGAGTTTGGTGACCTATTGGCAACATCATCCGGCGTTGTCGTATCTGTTCTCTGGACTGTTCATCGGGCCAACCAGCCAGGCACCGCGCATTGATGAAGCGCGCAATGACTCTCTGTATGAAATGGAACTGGCGTTTACCCAAGTCCCCCGGCCAGGTACCGATAAACCTATTGCGCCATGGCTCGTGGACCGCATTTTTCGTAATTTGCTGATTGATGTCAGTGGGAATACGCATCGCTCAGAGATTTGCATTGATAAACTGTATTCGCCTGACGGCCCGACGGGTCGCCTTGGCCTGGTTGAATTTCGTGCCTTTGAAATGCCGCCTCATGAACGTATGAGCCTGGCGCAACAACTTCTACTGCTCGGCCTTGTCTCGCGCTTCTGGTCGAAACCCTATGAGGGCAAGCTGGTGCGCTGGGGCACCCAACTCGCCGATAAGTTTATGTTGCCTTATTACGTCTGGCAGGACTTCAAAGACGTAATTGAAGATATGGAATTGGCCGGCTACCCGTTTGATCTGGCCTGGTTTGAAGCGCACTTTGAATTCCGATTCCCGCGTTATGGATCTATCCAACACGAAGGTATTGAATTGGAAGTGCGCCAAGCGCTGGAACCCTGGCATGTGATGGGCGAAGAAGGCGCCGTCGGCGGCACCGTGCGTTATGTGGACTCCTCGGTCGAACGCCTCCAAGTGAAACTGAACGGTGCAACGGACTCTCGTTATGTTGTGGGCTGCAATGGCAAACGTGTCCCGCTCGCACCGACCGGAAAGAACGGCGAGAGCGTCGGCGGGATTCGTTTCCGGGCCTGGCACCCGTCCTCTAGTCTACATCCGACTATTGGCGTCGATGCACCGCTGACCATTGATCTCTATGACACCTGGACGGGGCGCGCCGTTGCCGGTTGTACCTATCATGTGGCGCATCCTGGCGGACGTAACTTTGAGCACTTCCCGGTGAACTCCTACGAGGCTGAAAGCCGGCGTCTCTCGCGCTTTGAACAGCACGGTCATTCGCCTGGCCCCTCGGCACCGCCTGAAGATATTTCTAGGCCAGAATTTCCCTGCACTTTGGACCTAAGATGGTCTAAAGCGGTATAATAGGCTCATAACTTTGCAGATTTTATCATGTCGTCTAGGTCAATGAACGAACTCCAAACCCCTACCAATGGTGACGGACAGTTTCCCGAAAGCCGGGACATTCTCAACGCGTATTCAACGGCATCCACTGTCTATGATGAATTGCGTGCACCCGATGGTAAAGTGCGTCCGCATTGGCAGTCATTGGTCAAGCAAGTTCAGGGGTATGCCGTCCAAGACCGTATTGCGGTTCATGATATTGCTGCGCGCAAGCTGGCTGAGAATGGGGTCACGTTTGTCAGCCAAGACAGCACAGATGGCAGTCATGCACCGTGGCGCTTGGATTTGCTGCCGCTCCTGATTTCGCAAGAGGAATGGAACTTCCTTGAGCGTGGCTTAGAGCAGCGGGCAAATCTTCTGAACAGCATATTGAAAGATGTTTACGGCGAACAAAAGCTGTTGCTAAACGGCCAAGTCCCACCGGCACTGATGTTTGGCAATCCACAGTTTCTCAGACCTTGCCAAGGTCTGCCAGTCCCAGAAGATTCTTATTTAGACCTGATCGCTTTCGATCTGGCGCGTTCGCCCGATGGCAAGTGGTGGGTATTGAATGATCGCACGCAAGCCCCAACCGGTTTAGGGTTTGCGCTCGAAAACAGGTTGATCACATCTCACAGCATGCCGGAAATTTTCGGCTCTCATCATGTCCGGCGTTTGGCCTCATTCTTTGAGAGTTATAACGACAATCTTTTGCGACTAACCCGGAAAGACCAGCCTGTGATTGGTGTGTTGTCATCGGGCCCGACAATGGAAACCTATTTTGAGCACGCCTATTTGGCGCGCTACCTCGGATATTCGGTGGTTGAAGGTGGAGATCTGACCGTTCGCGATGACCGTGTGTATTTGAAAACGGTTGAGGGTCTTAAGCAGGTCGATCTTCTGCTGCGCAGAATTGACTCCGAGTATTGTGATCCTATTGAGTTGCGCACGGACTCTTCGACCGGTGTTCCGAGTCTGGTGAAGGCCGCGCGTTCAGGCAACGTCATCATCAGTAATTCTCTCGGCAGTGGCGTTCTGGAAAATGATGGCCTGAACAGTTTCATGCCGGCCTTGTGCAGACACATTCTAGGAGAAGATGAACTGCTGCCTGATGTGGCGACCTGGTGGTGCGGGCAACCCAAAGAACGGAACTATGTGCTGGATCGTTTAGATCAACTGGTAATCCGCAGTGCGTTTAAACCGACCTCAATTTTGAATCCGTCAGAGAATAGCTATTTTGGTCCTGCGATGTCGTCCAAAGAGAAAGACGACCTGCGTCAGAATATTATGAAGTACGGGCATAATTATGTGGGGCAGGAAGTTGTATCTTTGTCTACAGCTCCAGCTTGGACTGACGCGCACACCATTAAGCCGGCACCTTTGACCTTGCGTGTTTTTGCGGCTCGGACTGAGGATGGGTATAAACTGATGCCCGGGGGATTGGCGCGTGTCTCGGATACGACGCACGACACTGCGCCAGCCATGCACCGCGGGGACTATAGCAAGGACACCTGGATCATTAGCGATAGTCCGGTCGATACGTTCAGTCTTCTTGATAAACAGCGCGCCGAAATCTCAGTCCAACGCAGTGGTAAGGATTTGCCAAGTCGAACAGCCGATAATCTGTTTTGGCTGGGCCGATACAGCGAGCGCGCCGAAGGGGCCGTAAGGCTTTACAGAAGCCTACTCAACCGCATGGCTGGTAATTTCGGAATGGCGGAAGAGCCAGATGTTCACCGCTTGCTGATAAATCTGTTGGTTAGTCAAAAGCATCTTTCTAAGGAGCGCGCGAAAAAAGCGTTGGCTGCCGGTGTCGAAAACATCGAGAAAGAGCTTTGGAAAATTTTATTTGATGCGGCCTCACCGGATGGTCTGTCTTTGATCCTCTCGAACGTCCAACGTACAGCTGAGATGGTTCGTGAGCGACTTTCCCTTGATACGTGGCGCATTATCAAGCGTTTAAGTGCACTGGCTCTGCGTCCCACGTTCCGGCGCGGACAAGAGCTTTCTGATGCGCTTACTATGCTGGATGACATGGTCCAACAGTTGTCTGCGTTTAACGGCATGGTGATGGAAAACATGACCCGCGGGTATGGCTGGCGTTTCTTGGATATGGGACGTCGGGCAGAGCGTGCCTACCGGGGTGTTGGCCTCTTGTCTCACTTAGCGGTTTCCGGTAATCCGGCCCACTCTGATTGGCTAGATATTCTTCTTGATCTCGCTGATAGCACGATGACCTATCGGACCAGATACAAAGACACGCCGATGACGCCACTTGTGCTTGATCTTCTGTTATCAGATGACAGCAACCCGAGGTCTGCGATCTATCAGTTTGCGGCTTTGGCGGATCATATTGATGCGTTGCCGGACCCAAGCGAAACACAGGGCCTCACTTCCACGCAGAAACTCACGGTCGGTTTGCGTACACCTCTGATGCTCGCTGACGTTGATGAACTGAGTATGATTAATGCCAAAACGGGTAAAAGAGACGCTCTAGAGGCGCTTCTGACTCAGTTGCATGATGGACTTGAAGCGCTGTCCGATTCCGTTGGCCGGATGTATTTTATTCATGCAGAAACGCAGCATTTGTCTGGGCCAAGGTGGTCCGAGGCTGGGCTGTGAAGTACAAAATTCATCACCGTACGGTCTACAAGTACACTCAGACGGTCTCCATCTCTCATCATCTCCTGCATATGACGCCGCGCAGTCATGGCCGGCAAGTATGTAGCAGGGCCTTTGTGCAGGTTACACCGCTCCCAGCCGTGCGCTCGGAAACCTTAGATTATTTTCAAAACACGGTGACCTACGCCACCATTCAAGAACCCCACAGCACATTGGAAATTGAGGCGTTGTCAGAGGTCGAGGTTAAAGCCCCTCCACCGCTACAATTGGCGGTCACGCCACCGTGGGAAGATGTGAACGCCCTATTTCAAAGCATCTCTGATCAAGCCACGCTTGATGCCTATCAGTTTGCGTTTGCCTCGCCTTATGTAACTGGTATTGACGGTGCGCGTGAGCTTGCAGAGGCCTCATTCACGCCAGGACGCCCGATTCTTGAGGCAGCAATGGACCTGACCACGCGCATTTACAGCGATTTCAAATACGAGGGCGGGGTCACAGATGTCTCGACGCCTGTTGCAGAAGTTATCGCAGAGCGACGCGGGGTGTGTCAGGATTTTGCCCATGTTCAGTTGGCCTGTTTGCGCAGTCTTGGTCTGCCTGCACGATATGTGAGTGGTTACCTCCTAACACACCCTCCAGCGGGACAGACCAAGATGGTCGGTGCGGATGAGTCTCATGCCTGGATTGCCGTGTGGTGTCCTGGTTTAGGTTGGGTTGATTTTGACGCGACAAACAATCTCATACCGAGGGATGAACACATCACCCTCGGGTGGGGACGGGACTATGGTGATGTCAGCCCGATCAATGGGTTCATGATCGGCGGCGGTCAGCACACAGTTAAAGTCTCGGTTGATGTGCAACCTTTGCCAGCGACTTAGCACGCTGCAAAATTGACCACGCAATGGTCCAAAAACAGCACCGTTGTTTCTAATGATCTCCTCTCCTGAGACACTCCCCAATAATAGAATTGATATGCATTTGGGTGCGCCAGCTATAACAAAAACTGCCGCACAATAAACTGCACGATCAATCACCGTGTGTAGTGAGAGTGTTGTGAAAGATTTGAAAGTTATTTTGGTTGGTGCAGGCATCGGTGGATTAACCGCAGCCATAGCTTTGCAACGGGCTGGTTTCAAAGTGTCTGTGCATGAACAAGCCGAAGAGTTAGGTGAGGTTGGTGCCGGGTTGACCCTCGCGAAAAATGCGAATAAGGCGATGCGGTCTTTGGGCCTTGCGGACAAATTGATTGAGATCGGGTTTCGCCCTGAAAGTGGCGGCGGCAAGGATTTGATGACCGGCGAGATCCACACCAATTCCTCTGCGCCGGGTGACGTGCGTCAGGCAAAAGGGGAAACCGACCCTGATCCAGATGCTCGCTTTCGTATGTTCCACCGGGCAGATATTCACGGCCTTTTGGCTGATACCGTGAGGGCGCATGATCCAGATGCCATTCATCTCGGCCATTGCTTCAAGTCTCTCAAGCAAGATGAGTCCGGTGTAGAGGTTACCTTTACAAACGGCGATACCGTGAAGGGCGATTTGGCCATCGGGTGTGATGGCAACCGCTCGGCCGTGCGTCAGTCTTTGTTTGGTGACGATAAAGTTGAGTTTCTCGGTTACGTCGCCTGGCGTGGTTTGATTCCTATAGAGTCTTTACCCCCGGGGACCATTAACACCGATACATCCGTATTCAACGGCAAACACCGCAGCGTCGTTCGCTATAAAATACGGGGCGGTAAAACCGTCAACTTCGCCGCCTACGCTCAAAAGAAAGATTGGGTTGACGAGGGATGGTCCGTGCCCGCCCGTAAGGATGAATTGCTGGCAGAATTTGCGGATACCTGTGAAGAAGTTCAGCAAATGATTAAGCATATCCCAGCGGAAACCTGCTTCCGATGGGGCATGTTTGGCCGTGAGCCGATGAAGCAATGGACAGTTGGGCGTGTTTCCCTGCTTGGTGATGCGGCCCATCCTATGTTGCCTTTTTTGGGGCAGGGCGCTGGCATGTCCATTGAAGATGGCGTGGTGCTAGCGCGGTGTCTCGAAGCATCCGATAGCATCGAAGAAAGTTTACAGCGTTACGAGGATGCGCGCCGTGAGCGTACCACCCTCGTGACGATTGGCGCTCGATATAACGGGCTTAGAATGCACGGTACCATCGAAAAAGCATTGGAGGAGCGGGCCAAGGAATATGACCCGATCACCATCCACGATTATAATCCAGCGACCGTTCCGATCTAACAGTCCGATCTAACAGTCCGATTTAATTTCTCGGCTAAGATCAGAGGCCGTGCGGGATTTACGGTCGAGCTTTATTGAACCTGGCGGGCCATCGCGCCCATCAGTTTCCAATCATTGTCTGTATCTTTCACCCAGACATGAATGGTGTGATAGCGCTGATCCACTTCTGTGCCATCGGGTAGCATGGTGCGGTGGGTGTTATAGTAAATCACGCCGGTATCCCCATGCATGGCGAAATCATCATAAAACAGCTCAAGCTTTTCTTGGTTTGGAAATTTGAACAAACCGCTTTCTTGATTTTCTTTGAGTTGAGAAATTGGCGACGGTTTTGGCGTTCCTGGGGGCCAGCCCACGTAATTCGGCGAGGAATTGGCGATATAGTAATCAAGGCCCGTTTTTGAGCGCGCTTCATAGATCGCTTTTTCTTTAGCCCACACAATATCACGGGCTTCTTCATATTCTTTGGCTGATTGTGCGTTTGCCATAGCCATTGGTTCCAGTGTCATGAAAGCAAAAGCGAGTACTGCAAGGCGGATCATGCTCGGTCTCCTTTTAATCTTATTACGTATGAATTTGATGATTTAGGACTGTGGTTGGGGTGGTGTTTCACCTGGGGCACGGATAATGCCGCGCATGATGGTATTGGGAACAAAGGTGTTGTCCCAACGATTATCGCGGGGCGGAGCATTGCCAACACGTAGGATCACCAGATCTTCAGACGGGATGATGTACACCACTTGGTTGGCGTTGCCATCATATAGATAAAGATCAGCCGCCAAATAGCGTTCCGCATGGGTGGTCACTTGCATGTTGGCGATGTCGGGGTTTGCGGCCCCACGGGTTTCAACATACTCACCCGCCACGTAAAGGCCCATTCCGGCCCATAGGTTTTGCGGTGTTGCGATACGGGTCTCGGCCACATAGCCTTCGGGCAGAAGTTGTACGCCATCCCAGACCCCGTCAAAATAACTCAGCATGCCGAGACGGAAGAAGGTGCGTGCGGGGAGCATGATGCAGCAGCCTGAATGCGCTGTGCCGCCTGGGCGGTTCAGCCAGACTTCGCCCCCCTTAGCCCCGATGGGTTTGAGGATTTGTTCAGACACCCATTCGCCATACCTTACACCGGTGGCGCGCTCTATGAGCGGGGCGACCATTTCCGATGTGGCGTTGGAATAATCGTAACGCTCGCCCGGTTTGTGAGTCAGCGGGTATTCATTGATGATCACATCATCGTGGTAGGGGTGCAGGTAGGCTCTATTGAGAATACTTTCTGGCCCACGCTCCATGCCCTGGCGCAAGAACCCGGTCCGCATGTCTAACAAGTGCCGGATCAGCATGGACTCCCGGTCCGTACCTTTCCACTCGGTAATGAAATCACTCACGGGTTGGTCCAAGGATTCGATGTAGCCTTCCTTAATGGCGCGACCGACCGCGATCACCGTAACCGGCTTTGCTAGCGACCGTCCGACGATCAAGGTGTCGGCCTCCGCACCATTAAAATAAGCTTCCCGCTCCAGCTTGCCTTTGCGCCACACGATGAAGGCTTGGGAGTTACGCTCAGCGGCGTAGGCTTCTGTTATGTCCAGAGCTTCTTTGGAGATAGTGCTGGGTTTGCTTTGATCTGTTGCGGGCAACGGCGTGTACTCTTCAGCACCAGGAATCACTTCCAGCGGGTCATATTGCAAACCGCCATTGGCACCACCGGAGCCACCAAACATGGCCTCAAGGCGCGACAGGTAAAGGTCGTAGGCTTCGGGCGGATACATGGAGTCTACATCGATCGGAGACTTGCTCGCTTGAGCGGCAACCTCAATAGAACCGAGGCCATATCCGACAAAGGCCACGGCTGAAATACTGGCGGCAAGGGCGAACCGGTAAACCTGTTTCATGAGCGCTCTCCAAGGCAGAAGGTAAAAGAGGTGAGCAACACTATAACCCACATCCATGATCAGATAAGCCCAAGCCTACTGTCTTCAAGGCGGCTATGCGGTGCCAACATGTGTATTTCGCCGCCAGATGACCGGAATAATGCTCTCCGGCAGGGGTTCCCCTTCTTTGATGTCCGGATGCTCCTGGAAAGGGGACCGCTTTGCTGTCGGGTTATATTCATACCGGATATCACTGCCGATCCAGCGCAGGGAAAACCCAACCCGCCGTCCGTCTTGTCCAGCAGTGCGCGGCAGGGATGCGTGTATGGTTTTGGGATGTATGATCAACATATCACCGGCCTTGGCCTCCCAAACACGAATGTCCGCATCCGGTGCCTTTACCCGCTCTAACAGTTCATCCCAGGGATGGAAGTTGGGCGGAGCCTCCGCGCCTTCCAAGGCCCACGAACTCACATAGCGGTGAGGGTCCTTATTAGACCCGGCCAAAGTTTGCAAAGGCGCATTGGTCATGTCCACATCGGTCAGGGCAATCCACATGGACGGGCTGTGATGTCCGCGCAGGGGAAATAGGCACTCGTCATTATGCCAGGGCGTCGCGGTTGCTCCGTCCTTACCTTCTTTGATGAAGGTGCCATCGGTCCAGGGCTGCATGGAGTTTGAGCCAATCACGTCGGCGACGATATGGGCGCAGTCTGACTCTTCAACCAATGTGCGCATCTCTGGCAGCCGGCAGTAGAAATTCACCATACGAACGTAGCCATCATGGTCTTCAAACTGAATGTCCGGCTGTCCTTCTAACGGGCCGAACTCATTGGTACCGTCTCGTTTGCTCGTCAGGGCATCGTCAAGCACTTTGGTCATATCGTTGACCCACTTTTGCGGCATGGCCCCCGGAACCTGGCCAACGCCAATATCGTTGTAGGTGTCAATGATGGCTTGAGTCACTTTCGGGTGCATATTTTTTCTCTCTCAGTACGCTTAATGTATTAGGCCGTGCGGGGCCACAGAACAGGAATAATGTCATCGGGCGGTGGCGCGTTGAAGGTCATGGCAGGGTGGGTGTTTAACCGCTCGGTCATCGGCTCGGTCAGCGGATCTGGCTTCCAAATCACGTCATCGCCTAGCCAACGGGTGCTGTAGGCCAAACGCGGCGATCCGGTTTTTGCCGATCTTGGTTTTGATCCATGAATGGTCGTGGGGTGCATGAATAGGCAGTCGCCTTTCTTCATCGTCCAGGTTTGTATTTCTGCGTCTGGTGCTTCCGCCTGCGCCATCAACTGGTCCCAAGGTTTATACCCAGGCGGCGGTGTTTGATCTGCGGGGAAGAAAGTAGAGTAGTAGCGACCATCTTCTTGATGGCTCCCGCGTACAGTCGTCAGCGGACCATTATCTTCATCCACATCGGTTAATGCGATCCAGAGGATCGTCATTTGCCTGCCCCAGAACGGCCAGGTGCAGGTGTCATTGTGCCAGGGTGTGCCTTCTGAGGCGGCATTCTCTTCCTTAAGAAATGTCGCATCGACCCAAAACCGCACCCGTTCGCTTTGCATAACGGCTGCTGCCATTTCCGCAGCGGGCGAGTTCTTAAGCCAGTCAGAGAAGCCGGTGTGATAGGGCACGATGTTCAGTGCCATTGCACCACCGCCAAAATTCTCAACAATTTTCATCGGATTTTGAAAGACGCACGTCGCGTCGTCCGGCGCAATGCGCCCTGCGCGCTGCCCATCAATCACTGCCATTACAGTTTCACTCAGCGGTTCCACCCAATCCTTAAACGCACCTGGAATGAGAACGGTACCATCACGTTCATAGGTCGCGATGTGATCTTTGGTGACGGTCATTGTGATGCCTCTAGAAAAGTCGCAATTGCATCTGCATATTCCCCGCGTCGCGTCGGGCTATGCAACGGGTGGCTGCCAGAAAGTATGATCGCTTGGGTGGCCGAAGCGACCAAAGCGTCGAGGGTAGGTTGTTGCGCTGATCGCAGTGGATCTGTTTCTGCTGTGAGTACGCAACTTGGTACAGTCACTTTACCAAGTTTTTCAACCATATCGAACGGCGTGAAGGTCCCGAAATCTTTGGGAACGCCAGTGGACGTATAATCCATCACGAACCTGTAAATCAGCGATAAAGTTTCTTCCGTGACTTCAAAATTAGGATCAAAAATGGAATAGGCATTGACCGCTTGGTCCCACAGAAACGTCCGGTGCGATCCATCTTTGTGCAAGCCTGGCCCAGATGTTTGCGCAACCTTGACCCCGATCGCTTTGCCCGCGTCTTCGGGAAGTAAATGCGCGCACCCATCCAACAGAAGCGCTGTGACTGTGGCATTGGAGGCGACCGTCAATTCAACGGCAATCGGTGCTGAGAAGTGTGCTCCCAAAACTGCGAAGGTGGTGATACCCGCGTTGTGGAGACCCTCAGCCACGATCTGTGCATGCTTTTCAAACTGCCAGATTTCACCAGGCTTCGCAGATCGGCCGAACCCCATGAGGTCGATGCCGATGGCCCTAAAGCCACGCTCGGCCAGGCGCGGAAGTTCATGTTCGTACATTCGCGCGGACAATGGTGTCCAATGCATCAATACCACCGCAGGTCCGTGACCTGCCGAGGTCAGATGAAGTTGGCCTTCGGACGTATCAACATACCTGTATGTCGTTGTCGTTGCGGCACCCATGCTTGCGAAATTCCTTAACGGGTCTGCTCAAGACCGTTGCAGTTTGCAATTCTCTCTTCATGCAGGCCAATATAATAAACAATAATATGCATATCTTTTAGGTATGATGGTTACAAAGGTCGTTTAAGTATGGAAATGCAGCAACTGCGCCATTTTGTGGCTGCCGCCCGCCACGGCAATATCGGCCGCGCCGCCCAGGAACTCAATATTACGCAACCTGCGCTCAGCCGGAGCATCAAAAACCTTGAGGCGTTTTTAGGCGTTGAACTGCTCGAGCGCGGTCCGAAAGGCGTTCAGACCACCGTTTTCGGGGCCAGCATGCTGGATCATGCTTTGATTATCCTCAGTGAATCTGAACGGGCTGTATCTGAAGTCCATGCCATTAAGGGCCTGAGTCAGGGGCAGTTTACCATTGGCATTGCGCCCGCATTTTCATCCTTCATCGTCCCCGAGGCCATTGGGCGTCTCAATCGGGAGCGTCCCGGTGTGAATATATCAGTCGCCAGCGCGTTTTATGACGAATTGCTTTCCAATCTTAGGCGTGCAGATTTTGATTTGGTTTTTTCGATGTTTCCCCCTGACAACAGGGACGCTCACCTTGAGTTTGAAGCGCTGTATGTCAGTCGGTCTGGGGTTCATGCTAGAGCTGATCACCCGCTGGCCAAAAAGGCGTCGGTTGCAATGGCGGAGCTTGCCGAATACGGGTGGGTGGTGCCTAATCAACTCGCCGTGAACAGGGTGTTCAGAACGTTTTTCACAGACAACGGCTTGCCGGTGCCGCGCCAGGTTATTCGCACCACCTCGTTGACTTATCTAAAGCAGGCGATGTTGCACAGCCCGCTCCTCTCAATCCTCCCGGAGCACCTGGTGGCGGATGAGGTTGCGGCTGGGGATATTGTTCAAATCAATAATACAGACTGCGCCGTAGAATCTCTTTGCGGCGTTATCACGCGGCAAAATCGCAGCCGCCCGCCTGCGGTGGCGGCGTGCATTGAGTCTTTGCGGGTGGTCTGCAAAGAAAAAATTGCGGCCCAAGGTGGAAAAGGCGACCCGTCTTTGCCTTATGTCACGCTCACGTAAAGAAAAAGCCCGCCACAGATGACCGTGACGGGCTTTAACTCAAGAAATTTTGGCTGGATTACATCGTAAAGCTGGCACGAATACCAACAGTCAGAGGCTGTGGGCGATAGCCGAAGCCAGATGGCGCGAACCCGTTGAAGAAGTCAACGTAGAGGTTGCCATCGATTACAGTGTCATCGTCCAGCAGATTTTCCGCATAGAGCGCGGCCCGGATTTGGTCGTTGTTTGCACCGATCTGTGCGTCGACACGCCAGTAAGATGGTTGTGTCGCCACGTTGGCCGTGGAGAGGAACCGCTTCGAAGTGTGACGTGCGCTGGCATCAATGAACCAGTCCCAAGTGTCCGTCAGCTGTGCCGTATAGTTGGCGTTCAAGTTCAACTGATGTGTGGGCAAATCTGCTGGTTTGTTTCCATCTTTAACCAACAAACAGGCTGGTGGTGTGCTTGGGATTAATTCTGCACAACCGGATTCCCCAATGCGCGATCCGCTGGTGGAGATTACCCTGAAGGTATCGAACTCAGCATTGGTGTACACGTAAGACCCGGTCAAGGTCAGGTTCTCAGTGGCTTTCCAGTTGGCATCAAATTCCAAGCCCCAGATCGTTGACTTGCCAGCGTTCTCAATCACCGGCTGAAGAAGCCCGGACGTTGCGTTCAGGACTTGAGAAGAGACCTGTTGATCCGAATAGTCCTGATAGAAGGCTGCCGTGTTAAAGGCGAGCGAGCCATCCAGAAGGAGTGTTTTTGCACCAACTTCATAAGACCATAGCGTTTCGCGATCGTAAGGAATGTCGAGGGCGAAAATAGCACCCGATTGGAATCCGGACGGTTTCACGCCTTTGCCAACGGAGGCATAGATATTCAACTCATCCGAGGGGCGGTAGCTCAATGCAAAGCGAGGAATTGTGTAGGTTTCTTTGATCCGTTCGAAATCTGTACCGCTGACAAATCCGAAAGAAGACAGAATGGGCGGAGCTGCCCCACCAAGCGATATGACACCGAAGAAGAAATCAAACTGTGGTTCGAAGTCCAAAGAGTAATCGATGGTTTCTTCGGTGTAACGCACTTCAGCCGAGCCAAACAGCGTATCGGTAAAGGCATACTCCGCCCAGGCGAAAGCAGACTTATGATAGGTATCACGGGCGACGCCACGACCTTCACCATCCCGTGCCAAGTAAAACGCTTCGACATCGGAATCCAAGATTGGACCCAAAGCCAGCCCGGTATCATTACTGCCGAACTGGTCAACTTCTTCTTCCCAGTACAGAGCACCGGCCAACCATTGCAAGTCACCTTCACCCTGCGAGAAGACACGAAGTTCCTGGCTAAACTGATGAGTGTCGTTAATCCGTTCCGTTTCTTGGAAGGCCCCTGTTACAACGCCGTTTACGGAACCAGACACGAAGTCATTATCTTGGAAGATGTTATCGTTGGCATCGACCCAACCCGTCAGGGAGGTGATGCCGACGCTGTCCAAATCCCAGTCCGCGATGAGGGTCGCGCGGAAGTTCTCAACGTCGATCCCTTTGTAGTCCTTGCCGGTGCGGGGGTCGATGTCGAAACGGATGGGGCTGTCGATCAAAGGACCGGTAAAAATCCGTGTTGTCGTTGTGCCGAGTACGGTCTGAGAATTTGCGTCAAGGGCAACGTCTGTATTTCCGTTGATCACAAAGGCAGCTTGCGGATCATAGCTTTCGTCGGAGTATTCCATCCGGCCATAGACCGACAGATTTTCCGTCACTTGGGCCTGGAAGGCACCAGAAACACCAACACCGTCGCCACCGCCCACATAGTCGTCTGAGACCGTATTTTTGTACGACCCGCGCTCATCAAAATAGTAGGCGTTAAAGCGCACACCGAACTTATCTTCAACAATAGGGGCCCCGCCAGAGGCTTTGACTTCAAAGCCGGACTCTGAATGGGCGTCAAAGGTTCCTCTGGCGTCAGCCTCGGTTAAACTTGGGCGCTTGGTGATGTAGTTCACTGCCCCACCAAAAGCAGACCGTCCGTAAAGGGCTGCTTGTGGGCCTTTAACGACTTCGATGCGTTCTACGTCAACCAAACGCAAGCGGGCGAGAGAACCGCCACCGGCAACTTGCAGGTTTTCCGATGTGATATCGATATCATCAATCAACAGGCCAACACTGGTACGGCCTTGTTCTGCTTGCAGGCCACGGATCGCAGGGCGGTAATCGTTCTGCGAGACCGAGCGGTCGAACGTTAGGCCGGGCACGATTTTAGCAATGTCTTCCAAGTTCGACAGGCCGTAGTTGTCCAATTGCTCGGCCGATATAGCGACGATGGATACGGGAATGTCGAGAAGGTTTTCTTCACGCTTACGGGTGGTGACGATAATCTCTTCCAGCGCGATGCCTTGAGCATGGGCTGGGGCGGGGTTAAATGACAGCGGAAGTGCTGCGGCCATTGCGGCGGATAACAGCAGGCTCCCTTTTAGTGTTCTACTCATCGTTCTCTCCTACTTTGAGTGTCGTGACGGACCATCCGTCGGGTGAGGTTAAGCGTAGCTCTTCGCTTGTGGTTCTTTGTATGTGTGTGTTGTTTCAAATTGGTCTGTGTTGCCTTCGATAAACTTATGCAGCACGACGATATAATCATCGGCCTTTTCTGGATGGTGGTGGGGGTGTCCCCCTTTAAATGTGTGACCGACAGCGTTCTTCACCAGTGCCAAAACTTTGCCGTGGCAATTGTTCAGAGGATCGGTCTCGGCGGTCAGGGCCAAGGTTGGCACGCTCACCTGTTTCAAAGCGGCTTCCATGTCATAATTTTTGAGGGCGTCGGCAGAATCGTCACTTTGTTGCGCCAGCAGACTGTCAATCACGGCATTGCGCAAAAGCGCGGCTCCCTCATCATCAAGGACGAAGCCAGAATCCCACATGCGCTGCAGCCACAGCGAACGCTGCCACACCCAGGCAATATGAGCACCGTCCTCCGACCAATCCGGTGTCGGTTGACGGGCTGTCGCCAGGACCTCTTCACGAAATTCACGATCCCAGACCGGGCTGCCGTCTAGGACCAAGTGTGTGACGCGGTGCGGATATTGCAATGAAAACTCAACAGCGATTTCTGATGAGAAATGCCCCCCAACGATGATCGCTTTCTCTAAGTTTAAGCCGTCCATGACGACTGAAATGTTCTGGGCATAGTCTGCGACAGCCCACGGTTCAGGGCGCGGATCAGAAAGGCCGTAGCCCATATGATCCGGTGCATAAGCGCCATAACCAAGATTACTCAAGCCGCTCAGAAGAGGGATATACTGTCGGCTTGACGCTGGCGTCCAATGCAACAACAAAACGGCGATGCCGTCCCCTTCAGAACGCACATGCACAAAGCCAGACGGCGTTTCGATCATTGCGCGTTGACTGCCCAAAAGGACCTCTTTTGTTGAGTATTCCTGAGTATGAGAAGGAAACTGGCAGTGTAACTTCATGACTTCCAATTCTATTGTGTCATACATCCATAACGTTTCCTTATGCTAATCCTCATAAGGCGGTCATGCTGTTCGCTGTCGCGACGGAAGTCCCGCAGCAGTCCACATTCTGCGGCTTTAAGGCACTGAAATCCGTTTATGTGTCTAAGGATAAGGTGTTAAATTTTCACGGAACCTAGGCTGCGGGTTTTGTGTTAGTGTGTCCAAATGGCAACGTTTTTTGGAGTTTTTCTGTGAACACAGCACTTAAAACCAGCGCAACGCTTTTCGTCTTAGGTCTCATTCTGTCCGCCTGTGCTTCAAAAGTGCCAGAGCCTGAGTATGCCAAGCCAACATTTGATCACTTGTTTCCAATTCCGGTCGATGCCGAGCGTGTGCAAATCGATGACCGGTTTGATCCGGCAAGAAGATCGCCTTTCGTTGGGCATCTTTCTCCGCTGACCTTTGAAAATGCGATTCAAACCTGGTCCGCACAACGTTTTAGACCCAACGGCACCAGCACTGACCGGCTCGTGATTGTTATCACTGAGAGCTCAATTCAGGAAAAAGACTTAACCCTGGATACCGGCATTTCTGCCGTCTTTAAGAAACAGCAGGCCTTTGAATACACGGCGGTATTGGATCTCACGATTCAATTGATCGGTCCGGATGACCGTGTGAAGTCAGAGGCAAATGTGCGCACCCGGCAGACAAGAACAGCTGGAGAAGATGCAACGGTGTCCGAAAAGAAAGCGATTTGGTCAGAGATGATTGCGCGGCTGGTGAACCAGATGGACGAAGAGCTCCGGCCAAAACTGCGCCAGTATTTTTCAGGATCGATGCGGCTCTGACTTCTAAATTCCGCCTGCAAAACCTTGATCTGAGACACCCCAAGATAAGTTCGCCATCCGGGCAGTCCCAATATGATGCGCCAGACTCCCTGTCCCGCATCAAGGCAATCGCCTATGAATGACACCATCATTAGAAACGTCCTAATTTCATAGAGAGTTTTGTCGTGCCCAAAGACAGTGTGCCCTCCATAGATCATATTCAATCAGCCAAGCGGCTGATGAATGTCGACCGTGCCCGCGCCATTATGGACAAGTACGATCTGGATGGTCTGGTCGCGACGACGCCCATCAACATCTATTACCTGTCCAGTCATGGCGGAATTATGCAGTGGATGGGACGCCCGTTCTCAACCTTTGCCTTTTTCCCGCGCAAGGAAGATGCGCCGCCTGCAATTATTCTGTCGGCAGTAATGCTCTACCATTTGGATTATCGTCCAACATGGATGCCCTCTATCCAGCCTTTCACGATGCCGCTGCGGGGAGAGGATGGTGCAATAAAACTGGATGAACAGGGCCAGCCTTTTGCTAACCCTAAAACCAGCTTTTGGCCTGTGGGCGACGGCGAAAAAAGCGAACGCGACAAACTTCAGTTGGCTTTGTTTGCCGCGTACGAGGGAAAATGCAGCGCGACTCCTTTGGCGGCATTGGTGAAAGCCATTCATGAGGGTGGCGCGGCCAAGGGCAAAATCGGGTTTGACGATCCGCGAATCGCCCCTTGGCTGAGAGAGCAGGGCGCGCCGGACATTACAGAGGTTGATGCCCTGAACATCTTTAAAGAAATTCGCATGGTCAAAACCGAGAATGAAATTGATCTTTTGCGCGAGGCCGCCCAACGCAATGAGATCGCCCTCGACTACGCTATTGATCAAATCGTTCCGGGGTTGCCCTTGGAAGAAATCGAGTTGGCCCACGCCCGCAAATGGGGTGAGTTAGAAGGTCGCGGCAAGTGGATGATTGCCAACATTGATGGCTTGAATTCCGGCGTGGTGTCCAAAGGCGACTTTATGAAGCTCGACAGTGTCGGTGTGTACAAAGGCTATCATGGTGATGTCGGTCGCACGGTTATGGTCGGCGACCCCCCTGACAGTCTGGTGAAGCGTATTGAGGCAGATACCAAGTGCAGTCGTATCGTTTATGACGCCATACGCCCAGGCATGAAGTTCTCTGAAGCGGCAAAGATGTTTTATGATCTTATGCTGCAAGAAGGCGTGCCGAATGGGTATGGCGGCGCACACAATGTTGGCTTGGAGCATACCGATCAGCCCTGGCCGACCGGCGCAGAAGCCCCTGGCACGTTCGATCAGGATTTCACATTTGAAGAGGGCACCGTCTACACCCTGGACATGCCTTACAGTGAAGTCGGCTGGGGGACGACCCACGTCGAAGATATGATTGTTGTGCGTAAAGATGGCTATGAGGCTTTATCGTCCATGGACACCAGTTTGAAAATCAGACCTGCTTAACTTCCTCCGCTTGATACCATTATTTCTCACCCTTTTTAGGAGTGCTGTTATGTCATCCAAGATTTTGTCTTTCGCACTATCCGTTTTTCTCGGCTTGAGCATAGCTGGTACCACTAGCATGGCAGCCGACGCCAATCTTGATATTCCGCCAGAACGTCAAGCGGATGCCGACAAGATTTGGGCGCAGGAGATGAAAATTTATGAAATGCGCCGCAGCGGTGACATGGGCTACTATCTGTCTCTGGCCAATCCCGGCTACATGGCCTGGCCCGCTCCAGCCGAGGTTCCCCTCAGTTTTGAACGTCTCTCCAAGCAGGTTGGCGGTGGTCAGATGATGGAAGCGGGCGAGCGCATTACCGTGACCAAGAAGGGGATGTCCTTCGATGGCGACACGGCGCTTGCCTTTTTTGAAACCCATCGCACCCAGCGCGCAGGCGGCCAAGCGGTGGATGAGCGGTTCGAAAACATTCATGTCTGGGTCAAGCGCGGTGAAGACTGGCGGCTGATTGCCAATATGTCTCGTCCAGTAGATGAGAATCGCCAAAGATTAGGCAACCCAACCATAAACGCGCGCGATTAAATCGCGACAATGCCGGAGCGTTATGTCTTGATGGGGTGATAATCTCTCCCCCCTAGGCATCGCGACCGCATGTTTGTTCTTTATCTCGTTGTTTTTATCGGCCTGACCGGGGTGGGTATTATCGTCCCGCTGTTTCCGTTTTTTGGCGAGCAGGTTGGCGCGTCACCCGCTGAGATCACATTGCTTATGGCGGTGTTCGCTTTGGGCCAGTTTGTCGCGGCGCCCATTTGGGGGTGGTGGAGCGACCGCGTTGGGCGCAAACCGATCCTAGTCATTACACTACTTGGTTCTGCAGTGTCCTATGTGCTTCTAGGGCTCGCAGAAACTGTTCCGGCCCTGTTGTTTGCGCGCCTGATTGGTGGGTTGATGGCGGGGAATATTCCGGTTGCATTCGCGGCTGCGGCAGACGTGACATCTGGAGAAGACAGATCACGGGTTATGGGTCGGGTCGGTGCGTCTTTTTCGCTGGGATTTATTCTCGGTCCTGCGTTGGGCGGCTTTATTGCGGGGCCGACTCCTCAAGCCAGTAATTTTCTGACCATCGCTGTGGTCTCGGCCGGAATGTGTATCTTTGCGGTTGTGGTCACGACCTTGTTTTTTAAAGAGACGCGCGTCCGTTCACGGCGATCATCGAGTCCTCTATCTCTGAAGTTGATTTCCGTGAAAGGGCTGACTCGTTTCTTCTTCTTGCCGGTTCTTGGGGCGTTGATCGGCGTGAACTTCATCTTCGCGTCGGGTGCCTCGATAATGGACTCTGTCTTTTCACTCTATGCGTTCAAACAACACGGCTTTGGTCCAAGCCAAATCGGCCTGTTGTTTACTTATATGGGTGTCATCATGGCCACTGTTCAGGGCGGTGCCATTGGTCCTTTGTCCAAGCGCTTTGGCGATGCGCGCGTTTTGCGCGCCGGGATCGTGCTGTATCTTATTGGTCTGTGCGTCATGATCTACGCAACGGGGCTCTATACGGTGCTTTTAGGGTTGACGTTTCTGACCATGGGCAATGCATTGTTCTTTCCCTCATCCTCGAGCTTAGCGTCCAAGCACGCACCGGAAAACGAGCAAGGCGCGGCGCTTGGGGCTTTTCAGGCTGCCGGAAATCTCGGGCGCGTCATCACGCCAACATTTTCGGGCGTTGTGTTTGCCGTTTACGGCACAACGGCACCGTTTGTTGTGGCGCTCGCCCTTATTTTACCGACGTTTATCCTGATCAGAATCTTTATCAGGCAGGCGCACGCTGAAGCTGCTGAGTCTCTGGCCAAAACAGAGGCATAGCCTGCCAGTAACTGTGGCCTAACCGTTTTTGCTCACGTATTGTCGGGACAGATTTTGTCGGAGCACATTGGGGAGCCTTCAATGAAAATACCATCTTCTGTTTCACGTCGAACCGCATTGGCGGGCGCGGCAGCAACATCTGCTTTAGCATCTCAGCCTTTGCATGCGGCGACAGAGCGTGACGTCATTATCATCGGGGCGGGCCTTTCAGGTCTCTATTCCGCCATGCTGCTCGAAGAGGCAGGGTATTCCGTAACCGTGATTGAAGGGCGGGACCGGATTGGTGGGCGTCTCTACACGCTTAAAGATCTGCCCGGAAACCCAGAAGCGGGGGGCAATTCCATCTTGGGCGGCTATGGCCGTGTGCGCGACATGTGCGACCGCCTGAGCGTCAAACTGATGGACTATAAACCGCGTGGTGCTCTGTCTAAGCCTGAGATCGCACTCAGAGGGTCTGTGATTCCGAAGGACCAATGGCCAAGTCATCCCCTAAATAAAATGCCGAAAGGGGCGGAAGACCGCGACCCAAGCGGATACATTTGGGGCGTGATTGCGCGCAACAATCCGTTGGACTCCTTTGAAGATTGGTATGATCCAAAATCGTGGAAATACGATGGTCCTGTGTATGGCCTGTTGCGCACTCTTGGCTGGTCCGAAGAAACCATTGCGCAGGTTTACGATACCAACGCGCAATACGGAACGTCCGCCCACGATACCTCGTTGTTGATGTGGTATTTCATCCAGAAGTGGTTTGCAGCCCAGGATGAAATTGATCCGGTGTCTCTATCAGCTATCGGCGGCAACCAACTTATTCCCGAAGCTATGGCCAACACCTTGAAGTCTGAGATTCATCTCAACAAGACCGTGGTCGGCATCACCAGCGAGTCAGCTATGGCCGAAGTGCATTGTGCCGATGGCAGCGTTTACAAGGGGAAGCGCGTCATCTGTTCCATGCCATTGCCAACGTTGCGCTGGGTCAAGTTTGATCCCATTTTGCCGCCCACCAAACGCTCTGCCATTCTGAACATTGGTCAGATGCTGATCACGCAGGTCCACGTCATTCCGAAAGAGCCTTTTTGGGAAGAAGATGGTCTCGACCCTTCCATGTGGACGGATACCCCAGCCGGTGTTGTGACCGCGCAGCGCTTCGGTGAAACCGATGATGAAGTCACCAACTTCCTCTGCTGGGGACGGGGGCATACCGCACAGTATCTTGATACGTTGGGGGAAGAAGAAGCCAAAGCGCGCGTTGTTAAAGAAATCGAGACTCTTCGACCTGCGGCTAAAGGCAAGATTGAAGCCGGTGGCTTCAAGTCGTGGCAGCTTGACCCGTTCTCAGGCGGAGATTGGGTGGTCTGGCATCCTGGGCAAATCGCCACTCACCTGCTGGATGTGGGCAAGCCAGAGCTTAAGGTTCACTTTTGTGGCGAGCATACGGCTTTGTCGAACCGCGGCATGGAAGGTGCGATGGAGTCCGGCGAGCGCGCTGCCTTTGAGGTTATGGATGCGATTTAAACAGTCTTCGCTCACGAAAAAGGGCGGTCCTTTGGGCCGCCCTTTGGTTTGGGTGTTTTGTCAGTAAAGCGTAGATCTCTGCAGATCAACGATCCACTTCAAAGCCCCAGCACACCAGGGTTCATGAGACCTTTTGGATCAAGTACACTTTTGAGACTTCGTAGGAAGTTCACCGTGTTTTCATCCGTCACAGATGCATAATCATAGAAGCGTCCATATTGCATATGAGCGGCGCCCAATGAGTCCATTGTTGTTTTAAAGTCTTCTCTGATGAGGCGCACGTGTGCCTCTCTGTTTTTCGTTTCTGAGGTGCTTTCAGTACGCTCTTCTACTTTACCCATGCCCGTGCGATGCAAATGGCTGGCGGATCCCTGCCACCGTAGCACCGGTTCGACCATCATGGCGGTGCCAGCGCAGGCAAAAGAGAGCGTGGCTTCAATTTCAAGACTCTGCATTTCAGCCGCATGCGCCTTCATCACATCCATAAAACCGGCATAGGCATTTAAGGTATCGCCAATCGGAAAAATGCCGTGGGTCCAAATTTGCAAGCGTCCAGCAGCATCCAGAGAAGATTGTACGAATGAATATGCATTCTCGCGGATGTACGTCGGCAGAACTGGATTAAGGGGGGTGCCAGAATCGCCAACAATACGTTCGATGACCTTAATTTTTTCATCCGCGATTCCCTGGGTCCACCCTTCGCACACGATATGTATTGCTGGTGCGCTATTCTCTTGATGATCCAATGCGGCCGGGCCAAGGCCCAAACATTCCGAGGCAAGGCCAGATCGACCGATCTCTTGAACGATAGGGATTAATGTTTCGAAGGACGCAAAAGAGAAAGACGCATAAGAACGCCCTTCTGGAATTTTCTCCAGGCGCAATGTTGCTGCCGCCTTGATGCCCAAAGCGCCGCCATCAGCGAGAAAAAGTCCCGTCAAATCTGGGCCGTTATTACGGTAAAACGGCGTGCCATTTTTGATTGCGCCAGATCCGGTTCGGATGACGTATCCATCTGCAGTCACGATGTCCAAGCCAACGATGGCATCGGCTGCGGTTCCGTTGTTGGCCGAGCCGAAAAACATGCAGTTGTTGGATAAACTTCCGCCGAGGGTCGAGAACCGCCCGGTTGAAGGGCCAAACATTGTGGGTCTTAAACCGTGAGCTGATGTGGCTTCCATGACCTGTTCCCAGGTGCAGCCAGCTTCTGCTGTCACTGTCATATTCTCTGGGCTAAGATCAACCACACGATTAAGACGCCGTGTGTCAATTAGAATAGCTGCCGGTGGGTTATCTTGTGTCTGCACATAACCGGCAGTGTAAGACAGTCCACCTCCGCGCGGCAGCAGGGCAATGCCTTCGTCTGTGCAGAGTTTAACAACCTTGCAGGTCTCACTAACCAATCCAGGCGCGACCACGGCAAGTGGTGTTTGTCCTTCAAAAAACAGGTCTTCTGAAAAGTGACTTAGCAAGACATCATCCGTCAGAACATGGTCAGGACCAACAAGAAACCCTAAACGTGAAACAACTTTTTCAGTATCCATGATTCTTAATCCATTAACCGGCTGATGAAAATTCGACGATTTAAACCTTGTCCCAAGCACGAACCAAGACACGACTGGTTTAATCAATGCAGCACGAGATAGCAAAAGCGACGGTTCAACTCGCATAACTGAGGATGAGGAGGCAATAACCTGCACAGGCCGTTGCGGTGCGAAACGCGATCACGTGGTGCCCGTTGTTACAAATGTCCGCGCACAATCTGAAGCGGATAGGATTAGACTGGCATCTTAGTCGAGACGGCTTGGGGGCTCTATGACATATAAAATTTCGCGTCTTAGTATTGCATTCGCACTGAGCCTTATTGCTGTTGCAGAGAGTGCTGTAGCGCAGTCGGTTCTCATTCAAAACGTCACCTTGATTGATGGTACGGGAGCCCCGCCTTTAAGCGGGGCCTCCGTCTTGGTGCAAGATGGCCGCTTCGCAGAAATCTCAACGCTGTCGATTATACCCCCAGCGGATACAAACGTCGTTGATGGCACGGGTAAGTTCTTGATGCCGGGGATCATCGACAGTCACATCCATCTGCCGGGTGGTCGCACGGGTCCCGGCAACCGCACCATGAAGATTGATATGCCCACGGCTCTTAAATCTATGGACGCATACCTCTATTCCGGTGTGACGGCCATATATGACTCTGGCAACAATGCTGAGTTCATATTTAAGATGCGCGATGACGAACGGGCCGGGCGTATTCGCGGACCGCGCATCTACGCCACCATCAGCCTGATTGCCCCGCCCGAAGGTCATGGCTGTTGTGCAGGTGGGACTGTCGTCACCAGCTACGAAGACGGTGTTGAGAAACTCGATGCCTTGTTTGCACTGAAGCCAGACTTGCTCAAGTTCACCCGCGAACGTCGCGGTATGGGGCCAGTCGGACGCAATATTCCGCTTTTTGAGACTGACCTGATGAACAAACTCGTGGCCTATGCGCATGAAAAAGGCATGCGCACCACGGTGCATGTGTCTGAAGTGGCGATGGCCCGCGAAGCTGTTGACGCGGGCACGGATGCGTTCGCGCATATTGTTTACTTGGATGACGCCAACAAAGACTTTGCCAAGCTGGTCGCCGACAAAGGCATCATACTCTCAACCACAATGACGCGGATCGAACCGGATACATCGTTCTTTGATGAGCCGTTGTATGTGGCCACATTGTCTCAAGAGATGCGCGACGAAATACGCACCAGCGATCGCTTTAACGGCTCGCCTTACACCGGCTGGTTAAGCTCTTTGCGTCCCGCCATTATGAAAAATGTCAAAGCACTGCATGATGCGGGAGCGATTCTGGCCATGGGCACCGACCGCTCCATGGGACCGATGCCGCATCAGGAACTCAAAAGTATTGTGGCGGCGGGGATTTCACCGCTAGAGGCCATTCGCATGGGCACGTTAAACGCCGCCATATACATCGGCGTTGAAGATGAAATTGGCTCTATTGAGCCAGGCAAGCTGGCGGACATGTTGCTGCTTGACTCTGATCCGACCGCGGACATCAACAACACCACGATGATTGACTCGGTTTACAAAGGCGGCGTGTGGATAGATCGTTCCACGTTAGATGTTCCCGCCAATGCGGCAACACTGCGCTAAGTCGCGTCTGCAATCCGCTCAAACATCTGTGCTGTTTCTATCGGCAGGATCACCATGGAGTCATGTCCACAGGGCAGTTCTTCATAATTCCACGTCGGGTCACTGACAAAGTTGTCTAGAAATACTTGTCGCTCTGGCGATATGGGAGGCTTGTCAGAACAATAGATAAAGGTGCGAGGCAGGCCCTCTGAGCCCCCATTTTTGAAATCAAATTTCTGCGTCCAGGTGCCAACCAAATGTGGTGTGACGCGCCGCCGCACCCAGGCCAGTTCTTCGGTCATGGTTTCAGGAATACCGAATGTCACCGGCTGTTGCGGTGGGGCCAGGTAACCATCAATGAAAGGTCCCAATCTTTTTTCCGTCGCTTCAAGCGATGCGTCGCCAACCATTGTGTCGCCGCTTTTCGGCACCAGCGCATCAAGATAAATGGCGTGGGCGATCCGGTCTTTGTGTGCATCACACACCCCGGTAATGATGCCGCCGCCGTAGCTGTGACCTACCAGAATTACGTTTTCCAGTTCTTCCCAAATCAGCAGATTAGAGATGTCTGTCATATGGGTATCCAGGTTCACCTCAGCTGAGGCGAGGTGACGTTTCTCACCAAGCCCCGTCATGGTGGGTGTGAACACGGTGTGACCTTGGGCCTGCAAATATTCCCGCACCATTTTCCAGCACCAGCCGCCATGCCACGCGCCATGCACCAGAACAAAGGTCTGGCGTTTCCGAGGGGCATCTTCGGCCTTTGGTGAGTTTGTCAGGGCGGCAGTTAATCCTAAAACCGCTGCTCCCTGTGCGGCTGCTCTACGAGAAATCATGACCGTACCTCCTTGAAGAATTCAGCTTCACAGTAAATCATGCAAAAATGACTTAAAACCGAAAGCAACCACTACTTTAGACACGTTTCAGGATTTTCAATGCCAGACCCAACATTACAGCACACAAACCAACTGACAGGAGGGCAGGTTATCAGCCGTATTCTCAAAGGATACGGAATCGAGACCACCTTTGTGCTGGCGGGGGCGGCCTTCGCGCACACCCTTTATGCTTTTGAAGATGATGGTATGGCCATTGTGTCCGGTCGCCACGAAACCGGTACCGTTGGGGCTGCAGACGGTTACGCGCGCGTCACTGGTAAACCGGGTATCGCGATGATCGCCGGTAAACAGGGCATGCCCAATGCTATGGGTGGAGTGCAAACGGCGCGCATGGCCTGCTCACCGGTTGTTCTGTTTGCCAATGTTTATGCAGACCCCTCACGGGAATCCATTGGGGAAGAGGGCGAAGACCCGTTGGATATGGTCCGGCCGTATGCCAAGTGGTGCCGCACCGTGCCAACCGTCGAGCGCCTGGCCGAGTTTGTCCATGCGGCCATTCGCGCAGCGACGTCTGGACGGCCTGGTGTCGCGGTCATTGGTGTGCCCCTCAGTATTCAGGCCGCAACTGTTGATGGAGACATTGCGCTTGATCCACACCCGTTGAAGACAAACGTCGCGGAAGCTTCGGCAGACTCTGTTGAAGCCGCCGCAGAGATGCTGGCGCAGGCCGAGCGGCCTTTGGTTCTGGCGGGCAGTGGTGCGGCGTTATCTGGCGCAGGTCCGGCGCTTAGGGCACTTGCCAAAACCCACAACCTGCCTGTGCTCGGTCATGCGCTAGGGCGTGGCCTTGTGCCGGAAGATCATGTGCATGGGTTCAGTTGGCCCTTGGCGCAGGTCGCGGCCAAAGAGGCAGATGCGGTGTTGGTTGTTGGCATGCGCTTGTCGCAGCGCATTGGTTATGGGCTGGCGCCGCGGTTTCATCCCAAAGCCAAGTTCGCTCAAATTGATGTAGTCGCGGATGAGTTTGGCCGCAATCGTGTCACAGATGTACCGATGCTCGGCGACGCGGCGCTAACCGTTTCAAAGGTGACGTCCACACTTGCAACCAAAGGCTATCGCAGTACAGGTGCGCCTACCTGGGTCAATGATGCGATGGCTGCGCGTTTGGCCCGGATTGATGAGTTGGGTCACAATGTCGACGGTAAAATCCACCCCTATCGCATCGGCCGAGATTTGATGGAGGTCATGCCCAGCGATGCGATTTTTGTCGGCGATGGGGCGGATGCCTTGAACTGGATGCTTGGTGTGGTCCGTGTGTCCGGCGAGCGCAGTTACCTGGATCATTATCCGCTTGGCTCCATGGGGATCGGCACAGCCTTGTCTATCGGAGCAGCTGCGGGCGAGCGAGACTTGGCCCGCCAGCAAAACCGCGCCGCACGAGAAGTTGTGTTGGTCACCGGTGATGGCTCATTTGGATTTTACGCCAGCGAGTGGAACGCTGCCGCCATGGCTGGCCTTAAAGTGGTCTGCGTCATCGCCAATGATGGCGCGTGGGGCACAGAAAAGAATGGTCAGCTCAATTCTGCCGGGCGTAACGTCAACTGTGAATTGGGGCAGGCGGGCTATGAATTGATGGCCCAGGTTTTCGGGTGTCTCGGTGAGCGTGTTGATCAGCCAAAGCATATCAAACCGGCATTGCAGCGGGCCTTTGCCGCAGATCGCACCACCATCATTAATGTGCTCACAGATCCTGAGGCTGGACTGGACCGCAAGAAAGATCCACGGTTGCAAATGATCACCTTTGAAGACCTCCCCAAAAGTCACAAAGCGCACTATGCGCCCGAGGTGGCCTAGATGAAATTTGTTATGCGCTTTCTTGTTATTGCGATGGCACTTATTTCCGCACATGCTGCATCGGCTCAAACCTTGCGGGTCGCCGTAGCCGCCTTTCCGCCGACCTTGGGGAATCCGTTTACCGGGGCCAGCCAGCCGTCTGCCGAACTGTGGTGGTCTATTTACGATGGTCTCACACGCCTGAATTGGAGCGGCGGGCCAGAACCAGCCCTGGCTTTGTCATGGCAGAACACATCACCGACGACGTGGGTATTTAACCTTCGTCCCGGCGTGACATATCACAATGGCAAAGCCTTCACCGCGCAGGATGTGGTCGACATTCTTACGCTGATGAAACGCTCAGACATGCAGGGCTTTCTGATCCCCAATGAGTTGGCGTTGGTCTCCGGCAGCCGTGTTATCGACGATCTGACCGTTGAAATCTCCACCTCAGAGCCTGATGCCATTCTGCCGAAGCGTTTGGCAACCCTGATGATCATCGACCCTGATCTTTGGGATGAAATTGGCGTTAGTGGCTATACGCTTGCGCCTGTTGGCACCGGTCCCTTCCGCCTCACTTCTTTTGGCCGGGGCAATGCCATGGCGATGCTAGAGGCAAACCCTAAGTCCTGGCGCGCGCCTAAAGGATTATCAGCAGTTGAGTATCGCCTTGTTGCGGATAAAACGTCCCGCATCCAAGGATTGCTGTCGGATCAGATTGACCTTGTAACAGGTTTGCATGTGGATGATGTCGCCGTCGTCGAAGGTGAGGGGCTCAACGTATTGGTCAAAGCCAATCCGCAAGTTAAGTCCATCGCCCTGCCCAATCTGCTCCATGGGGACGGTCATCCGTTACATGATGTCCGTGTCCGCCGCGCGCTCAATCATGCCGTTGATAAGGACGCTATCGCCAAGTTCATCATGTTCGGTTTTGCCGAGGTTGCCAGCCAGGGCGTCACTGCTGCAACCACAGGCTTTAACAAAAACCTTGCGCCCTTTGCCTATGATCCAGACAAGGCGCGCGCGCTTCTGGCAGACGCCGGATATCCCAATGGCTTTCCGCTGACGGTTGAAGTGGTCACGGACAGCACCACGCCCGATGGGCTGATGTATCAAAAAGTGGCGCAGGACATCGAAGCTGTTGGTGTTAGCGTTACGCTCCGGTCCATTCCGTTTTCGGATTACAATCGTAAGTACACGATGTCTGAATGGGGCGATGCCGATGCCTTTCACCTCATCTGGAACAACGCGGCTTTCCAAGACCCGATTCGCCCGATTGAATACTTTTCTTGCTTGCGTGCACGGCCCTTCTTTTGCGAACCGGATTTGCTGCCGCTGATCAAACAGTCCAGCGCGGAAATGGACCCGGACAAGCGGGATCTGTTGTTGCAAGACATCATGGCCCGCTTGCACGATCTTGCTCCGGCTCTATGGCTCACTAACGCAGTCTACACCACGGCCTATAATGATCGCATTGCTCAGTTTGACTCGCGCCCCACTGGTATTGTGTTTGAATCGCTGACCCTGAAGGACGATTAGGTATGTCTCATGCATTTTTAGGTATGTCTCATGCATTTAAGACCGTTTCTGCGTCCTTGGTTGTGTTCACTGGCTTGGCGTTATCAGCCTGTGGTGAACCGATGCTGATTGAGGGCTGTGAGTCCACCGCAGATATCAAAGTATACTGCGGCCTGGACAAGCCCGAAGATCTAGAGCCCTTGGGTGAACATCCTTGGCTTCTCATCGCCGAACTTGGTGATTTTGATGGGGAAGGCCGACTCTCGGCCCTGAACCTGGAGACTGATGAGCCGATACATCTGACGTCCATTTCAAAACCGGATATGTCCTTCCCGCAATGCGGAGATATGCCGACTAAGTTCAGACCGCGCGGCTTCCATGTGTCTGATCTCGCTGATGGCGGGTTTCGGCTCTTGGTTGTGAACGCCGGACAAGGCGAGCGCATTGAGCGCTATCGTGTCGATGTCGAACCGACTGGCCCTGAGTTGACGTGGCAAGGCTGTGTCGCGGTTCCCGGTACTGTGTTTCCCAATGACGTGGCATCCACCGGCGGTGACGGATTTGTTGTCAGTCATATGTATGACGGCCCGCGCGGTATCTGGCTCACGACAAAGTTTCTGTTGGGCATTCATACCGGCCATGCGGCGGCATGGGATGCCCAAACTGGTTGGCATAAGGTCGAGGGCAGTGAAGCCTCTTTTCCTAACGGCGTTGAGGCAGATGCCAAAACAGGTCGCGTGTTTATCGGTTCTACTTATGGCCAGACTCTGGTGGCCGCTGATCTGGCCGGCGGCAACGCCAAGGTCGCACGCATCCCTGTTCAGTCTGACAATATAACGCTGGCACCGGATGGCCGCATCATCTCGGTCGGTCATACGGGGGTGCCGTTGTTTGGCACTGCCGCTTGCCGGGAGCGCCTTGGCCAGACGTGCAGCTTCCCGTTTGCTGTGGTGGCGCTTGATCCCGTGACCTTGGACCAGGAGATCATCTACGAACACAGCGAGGGCCTCATCCCTGGCGCGTCGGTGGCGCTCAGTCACAACGGTTTTCTTTACATGGGAACGGTTTTTGGGGATCGCGTCTCGCGCGTGAAACTACCTTAAGTCATTGAAGAATGAACGCTGTTGGCCAGTTCATCTCATAAAAAAGGTCAGTCAATACGACCCAAAGAATTTTGCTCAAGTGCTTGACGAGCGCGTTTTAGAGGATCAGCATATTTAATGTAGACAGACGCGAACAGGAGCTCGGAATGGGCCTTCGAAGAATCTACGATAGGGTCACAATCCTTGATGGCAAGTGGCCTTCAACCAAGGAGGGTGTGTAAAAACCATGACTCCACCTAACCAGAGTGCCTGACAGTCCGTAGGCCAATTTGGTACTGCGATTTCACAAATCACACGATTGGTTCGCGCCTTGCCGCGAACGCGGAGTTCCATGATCCTCCGCTATGAGACACCTCGTCCGGGGTAAAGCCTGCGGCGGGGTTCTCTATTTTTTACGCACAACGCCCCCTATATCGACGCCGCGTTCAATGTTAGATTTCTCTGATCTGCTGAGAGAATAGGTATATACGATGGCCCGCAATCCAATCCACGCCATGTTGGCATCCCCGACCCATGATGAACTGGCCCGCCAGCAATACACGCTGTCACTGAAAGATTATGTGCGCGATGAAGTGCGGGCGCGCAATGAGGACCTATATGAGCGTCGCGCCAAACCTCGTTTCGTGAAACAGCATGGTCGCGAACCGGAGTCGGTTCAAGAAATCGGCACAGTCATGTGGGATGACCCCGCGTATCAAATGTTCAGCCGGTTGCATCGTGATGGCCAAGAAATGATGTGGGAGGCGGTGGCAGAAACCCTCTATCGCTCAAGGGATCAGCTTTCCGAAAAGTTTGCGGGTTACACCCAATCTAATCAACGCAAGGGCACGTTAGAGCTAGACCCTGATTTTGAAGCGCCCCTCGGTATGGCCAAGGTGGATATCCACCTGCAGCCCGGCGGCTATGTGGTTGATTACGGCGATGACGACGTGCTCGCCGGGGCCTTCTATGAATACGGTGGCAACCTCTACACCATTGGCCGTGGCGTTGGTCAGGCCGAGAGCAAAGGCGAGGTGGGGGTCAGATTTATCAAAGACCGCTACCCGGATTTCACGCCAACCCGCGTGCTCGATATTGGCTGCTCAGCGGGCTCCTCCACCGTGCCTTATAAAACTGCGTTCCCCGACGCCGAGGTTCACGGTATTGATGTCGGGGCGGCCATTCTCAGATACGCTCATGCCCGCGCCGAGGCCATGGACAAGGCCGTGCATTTTCATCAGCGCGATGCAGCCCATACCGGTTTTGAAGACGAGAGTTTTGATCTCGTCACTTCGCATAATTCCATGCACGAATTTCCGCAAGCCACCACCGAAGCGATGATGCGTGAGAGCTTCCGGCTGCTCAAGCCCGGCGGTATCGCCATGCATATGGATGTGAACTTACGCTTCGATGAATATAGCCCGTGGATGCAGTTTCATCGCGGTTGGGATCAACGCAACAATAACGAACCGTACTGGCGCATTTACGCCACCAACAATCCCAGCGAAATGCTTCGCGAAGCTGGCTTTCCCGAAGACAGTATCTGGCAGGGCAAATTCCAGCAGCTCGACAACAGCATTAAGTGGTTCATCTCGACCGCACGGAAGCCCTAACGCCGCCGCTGCAAAACGTCCGCAGTAATCTCGCTGATCTTTGTCACGCCCAGTAGCGCCATGCCGCGTTCCACTTCAGACCGCAACAGGCTCAGTGCTTTTTCCACACCGGCCTGACCACCCGCGCCGAGCCCATATAAATAACCACGCCCGATGGAGCACGCTGTTGCACCCAGGGCCAGAGCCTTAATCACATGGGTGCCGCGCCGGATGCCGCCGTCCAGAATGATCTCTAGTTTATCCCCTACGGCGTCAACAATTGGGGGCAGCGCATCAATGCAGGCCGACACGCCATCCAACTGCCGTCCGCCATGGTTGGACACCATCACCCCATGCGCGCCAATGTCCGCAGCTTTCAGGGCGTCGTGGGCCGAGTGCACGCCTTTAATAAGAAAACGCCCGCCCCATTCCTGCGCCATCCATGCGGCATCTTTCCAGGTCACGCTGCTATCGATTTGGCTGGTCAGATATTGAATGGGAGAGACTTGGTCCCCGGCAATGCTCAAGTCAGACCGTTGCGACACATTGGCGAGATCAAAACTTGGATCACGCAGCGCGTTCAAACTCCACTCCGGGTGCAGCGCAAAACTCAGCAGGCTCGACAGCGAGAACTTTGGCGGCATGGTCATGCCCGTCACTTTGTCGCGCTCGCGGTTGCCGGGCACGGGCACGTCGATGGTCAAACACAAGGCGTCGTATTTCGCCGCCTTGCAGCGGGCGATGAATTCCTTGGTCAACCCCCGGTCTTTGAAGACATAAATTTGGAACATCTTGGGGCCGTCGGTGGCGGCGGCCACATTTTCAATGCTGGTGGTGGCGAGTGTCGATAAACTGTACAGCGTTCCGGCGTTGCGGGCCGCACGCGCCACCGCGATCTCGCCGGTATGATGAAACAGTTTCGACATCCCCGTGGGCGCAAGAAACACCGGCCAGTCCAACTCAACACCCAAAGCCTGGGTTTTGGTGTCGAGGCCGGTAATGTCCGTCAGCAGGTTCGGCAGCAGTTCATAATCGTCAAAGGCCTCCGTGTTGCGCCGCAGCGTCACTTCATCATCGGCGCCGCCATCCATGTAGTGAAAGACGGGCGCGGGCAAGCGGCGCTTCGCTCTGGTGCGCAGGCTGTCGATGTTGTGGCAGCGATCAAGAGGTGAGTAAGGAAACATTGGTGTTTAGTGTCCTCAAAGCATATTTCAGGTTTTGAAGGGCAATCTCCGCACCATAAGCGGGGAGCAGCCGCTTTCCCATACACTTTGTCCGGTTCATTTAGAGGCTTAGGCCGATTAACAACCTCCGTCGAGGCGTAATCACCCAGTGATTATGGCTTCGGTGGGCATGGCGTGGCACTGTTAAGCACGGCACGATGATGAGAGCTGAATGAGGAGCCATAGCTATGACCACGACGCGCAGAACAGCTTTGAAAGCAGGGGCGGCTTCGGCGGCAACCCTGGCATTGGCCAGCACCAGCGTCCGGGCTCAAAAAGACCCCGATGTCATTGTCATCGGCGCGGGCTTATCCGGCCTGTATGCGGCCATGCTGATCGCCGAAACCGGCGCCTCAGTTCAGGTCATTGAGGGGCGGGATCGCGTTGGTGGCCGCTTGTTCAGTGCACGCAATGTGGAAGGCAACCCGGAGTGGGGGGGTGATTCCATCCTCGGTGGCTATGGCCGGATGCAGGATGTGTCGGCCAATGTGGGCATTGAACTGGTCGATCACCAATCCCGCCGTGATCTCTCGCCCGAGGCGCACAAAGACCCCACCAACACCGAGTTGGCCTTGCGCGGCAAACTCATTCCCCAGGCAGACTGGCCGACCCATCCGTTGAACGTCATGCCCGAGGGCGCGAAATCACGCTTTCCAGGTCGTGGTTTTTTTCAATCAGAAATCGGCAAAGTAAATCCTCTGGACGCCTTTGAAGATTGGCTGGATGCCGACAGCGCCAAGTTTGACCGCTCCATTTACGAGGTGTTCAAGGACATGGGCTGGAGCGACGAAGCCATTGAACTGAATTACAACACCAATGTGCAATATGGCACCTCGGCCCACGACATTTCATCGCTGATGTGGTTCTTCACTCAAGCCTGGTTCAAGTTGCAGGGCGATCTCGATCGTGTGGCGTTTAAGGCGCCGAGCGGTAATCAAAGCATTCCCGAAGCCATGGCCGCCACGCTGCCCGGTGAAGTTCATCTAAATAAAGAAGTCATTGGTATTCGCAGTGAGTCCAGCCACGCTGAAGTTCTTTGTCAGGATGGCACCGTCTACCGCGCCAAGCGGGTGATTTGCTCCATGCCCATCCCGACCATGCGCTGGCTAAAATTTGATCCCCTATTGCCCGCCTTAAAAGCGCAAGCCATTGCCACCACACCGGTGCAAAAAATCACCAAGGTTATTCTGGTGCCGAAAAAACCCTTCTGGGAAGAAGATGGGTTTAGCCCCGCCATGTGGACCGACACCGATTGCGGTGAAGTCCGCGCCTTGCGGGAAGGCGAAGACGCCAACAAAATCACCTGCCTTATGGCGTGGGGCCGGGGCCATTTGGCCGACCGCCTCGACAGCTTCAGCGACGAAGAGGCCATGGCCCGTGTCGTTGCCGATTACGAAACCATTCGTCCGGCCTCCAAGGGCCTGTTGGAACCCGCGGGCATTAAATCCTGGCAGAGCGATCCTTTTGCGGCTGGCGATTGGGCGGTGTGGAGCCCCGGCACGGTGTCCACCTTTGTCAAAGCCATTATAGACCCGGCAGATCGTATTCACTTCTGTGGCGAGCACACCGCGACCTCCAACCGGGGCATGGAAGGTGCCATGGAATCCGGCGAACGGGCCGCCTTCGAAGTGCTGGATACGATCTAGGGCGTGATGACACATTCACGACGCACCTTTCTGAAAACGTCCGTTGCAGCCGCAACCGTAGCAACGTCTTCTTTATCGTCGCGCGCGCTGCGGGCTAAAACCACAGCCGACGTGATCATCGTCGGCGCGGGACTCTCCGGCCTGTATGCCGCCCAGCTGCTGGCGGCGGAAGGCGTCAAGGTTGTTGTGTTGGAAGGGCGCGACCGCGTTGGCGGCCGTCTCGAAAGTTTCCGCCATGTTGAGGGACAGCCCGAAGCCGGCGGGGATTCTATCCTCGGCGGCTATGGTAGGGTGCGCAATCTGGTGGCCGAGCATGATCTTGCGCTGATCGACCACGCGCCGCGCCGGGGCCTGTCACGCACCGAGATCGCTCTTGGTGGCAACGTCATACCGCGCGCGGATTGGGCGGCGCATCCGTTGAATCATATGCCCGAAGAGGCCAAGTCGGCGTTTCCAGGCCGTCGCTTTTTTGAATCTATCGTTGAGAAAGCGTCCCCTCTGAAGAGTTTCGAGGCCTGGGCCGAGCCGCACACCAAACCGTACGACCGCTCGGTCTATGCGTTCCTCAAAGACCAAGGGTGGAGCGATGCCACCATCGAGCTCAATTACAACACCAACATTGGGCGCGGCACCTCGGCGCATGATTGCTCTATCCTCACCTGGTTCTTCCGTGTCGGCTGGGACAATTTGCAAGCCGACCTGGACGACGTTGCGCTTAAAGTCAAAGGCGGCAATCAGGCCCTGCCCGAAGCCATGGCCGCCAAGCTGTCCGGCGACGTTCACCTCAACAAAGCCATTGCCGCTATTCAGCAAGATGCCACCGGGGTGGATGTCACCTGCGAAGATGGCAGTGTGTTCCGCGCCAAACGGGTGATCAATTCCACACCGCTGCCACCGCTCCGCTGGATTCATTTTGACCCGCTGTTGCCGTCGCAGCAGGCGGCTGCGATCAAGATGCTGCCGTCCATGTACATCAACAAAATCGTGATGCGGGCCAAAGACCCTTTTTGGGAGGACGATGGCTTCGGCCCCGGCATGTGGACCGATACCGTCGCGGGACAGGTCGCGGCGTTGCGTCAGCTTGAGGACGATATGTCCGTCACCGGTCTCGTCGCCCGCGCCCGCGGCAACATGGCACTGAAGCTCGACACCCTAGGGGCCGAAGCGGCTCAAGCTTTGGTCATATCCGAATATGAAAAAATGCGGCCTGCCGCCAAAGGCAAGCTAGAAGCTGTGGCCTATAAATCTTGGGCGCAAGATCGCTTCGCCGGTGGCACCTGGATGGAATGGCAGCCAGGTCAGGTGCATCAGTACCAACCCTATCTGGCGCAAGCCGCCGGGCGGGTGCATTTTTGTGGCGAGCACACCGCGCAAACAAACCGGGGCATGGAAGCCGCAGCCGAGTCCGCCGAACGCTGCGCCTTTGAAGTGCTGGATGTGCTTTAAAGGACTATCCAACTACCCCAACACATACGGAATTTGATCCGGGCCGTAGTACTGCTCGACCGTGTTGTCTTTTTTATAAAAAATATTCTGCACGTAGGTGCCGCAGCGTTGGCTGCGCACAATTACCGCCACGGTCGGGCCATCGCCGTTGTACTCGGCGTGAATTTCCCAGGGTTTAATGTAATCCACATAGCCGGGCGTGACGTCCACAACCTCTGTTTCTTCCACCACCGCCGTTGCAGGCAGGTCACCGGGTGCGCCGCCATCGGTGCGGTCAAAGCGCAGCACCTGCTCGCCGCCGTCGACGACGCCGTAAAGTGTGTACGACTTCCCGTGATCGTGAATGGTGGTTTTGGCGCTGGCCTTTTTGATCAGGCCGTTAATGACAAAGCCGTAGTCCGGATCTTCATAAAACAACAGGTTGGCGTGCTTGCCGTCCAGACCCAGTTTGGCCGGGCTGGTGGGCCAGGTTTTGGCGTGCTCATGCAGAGCTGGATCGCGCATCATCTCTTGCAGCAGGCCGCTGGCTTTTTCCCAAATCTCATCGTGATCCAAGCCCTGCGCGAACAAGGCGCGGACATCAGCGACAAATTTTTCTGCAGCGGGCAGCATGGGTTGACGGGTCATACAGAAGCGCTCCAAGTCACATCACAGAGAAGATTATAGTACGTTTTATAAACCACTGTCCCAATGTCGCACTGCAGCATATCCGCTGGGCGATTATGCAACAGTTCGGGGAAATCGAAGCCAAAATGACACGCTAATGTGCATCTCTGTTTTTATGCGACGACGCCTGTGCTTTACTCAACGCATAACGGACTTATGACGGGGAGGATTATGATGCTCAAACGCAATCTCATGGCGCTGGTGTGTGGTTTTGCTCTGATGAACGCAACGCCCACCTTGGCGCAGCAATACAGCGGCCTTTATGTGTTCGGCGACAGTTTGTCTGATTCCGGCAACGCCTTTGCGCTCTCTGGCGGCACCAATCCGCCGAGCCCGCCTTACTTCAATGGCCGCGTGTCCAACGGACCCGTCTGGGTCGAGAGCTTTGCACCCGCCCTGGGATTGACCTACAGCCAAGCCACCAACTTCGCCATAGCCGGGGCTGAGGCGGGGAGCCTCAACGCCATCGACGTTGGCAACCAGGTGCTTGGCTTTGTGGGCGCGGGCGGCACGGTCCCCTCAGATGCGCTGACGGTTGTGTGGGCGGGCAACAATGACTTCCTGCGCAACGCCGCAACAACCCCCTCCAGTGTGCTGACGGCCAATGTGGTGACCAGCATCGGCACGGCCATCGGCACGCTGAATGCTTTTGGCGCGCAGAACTTCCTCATTCCCAATTTGCCGAAGTTCGGCAGCACGCCGGGTGGCGCGTCCACCGGTCTCGGACCGCAGCTCAACCAGCTGGCCTCTTTTTACAACACCAACCTGCACGAAACTTTAATCGGGCTTGAGTCGTCCCTGGGCGTCAATATTTTCATTATGGATATTGAAGGTCTGTTCGATGATGTGATCGCCAATCCTTCAGTGTACGGCTTGGTCAACGTCACAATTCCGTGTCTTGACGGCAGCGCACAACCCACCGGTGCGTGCCCGACCACAGCGGCGGCGGATGCAACACTGTTTTGGGACGCCATTCATCCCACCACCGCCGCACATTCCGTGGTCTCGCAATTTGCCAGCGCCACCTTGGCGATGTTTGACCAACCCCGCGTGGTCGCCAGCAACTCCTACATGGGGCCGATTATTTTGGATGCCCAACGTCAGGGCACCGAGCAACGCCTGATGACCGTCCGCTCCACCAGCAACGGGCAAAACGCGCCGGCCAATGTATATGTCTCCTATCGCATGGGCACCGGTGATCGCGATGACCGTCCTGCCGCCGCTGGATTTGATTATGACTATGATGTCATCACCCTCGGTATTGATAAATCAGTCGGCTCTGGCTGGGTGGTCGGGGCCGCTGTTGGTCTCGGCAACGGTGAAGTTGAAATGCTCACCGGCGAAGAAAACGAAGTCGAAAGTCTCATGGCCTCTGCCTATGTCAGCTTCAACGGTGAGAGCGGCATGTTCATTGATTTTGCGGCTGGCATAACGGCGGACGATTACGACACCGTGCGCGATACCTCTTTCACCTTCCGTCCGACGGCGATGGGGGAAACCAGCGGCACCAACGTTTCAATTAACGCAGACGTGGGCTACACCATGGAAGCGGGCGGGGTTCGTATTGGTCCGTTCGCCGGCGTCCGCTTTGTCTCGAGTGACATCAGTGCCTACCAAGAAACCGGGGCCGAGATGCTCAATCTGACGGTGCTTGATCAACGCTCCAGTGGCATTGTTGGAGCTGTTGGCTTTGAGCTTGGCGGGGCCTATTCCTCCCGTGATATTCAGATTATCCCGACCATCCGCGTGGCTTATGAAACAGAGCTGGACAGCATCGGCTACGGGGCCAGCGTTCAAACGTCGACAGGGCAAATTGCGACCATCGGGCGCGGCGATTATTCCGACAACCGCATTGTCGCCAATGCGGGTCTGGCGTTGGTGGGCAACCGCTTCTCTGTCTCCGTCAGCTATCAGGGCACGATGGATTATTCCGATGGCAAAGACGAAGCGATTTTGGGACGCCTTTCTTACGTGTTTTAAATCAGCCAAGTCTCAACGATTTCCAGAACGCCCGAGGTGTGATGTGGGAGTAGTATATCCTTCTTGAAGTAGGAAATGGCTATGATAACGCGTCGGCAATTCGCGGGTATTGGACTTGGTTTAACGACCCTATCCGCAGCGAGCGGACTTGCGGCGTTGTCTTACCGCAGGACTCTTAAGCAGGCCCGCGCAAATATTGAGCGTGGCAACAGCACAATAGTACAAAGCCGCTTTGGTTCACTCGAATATGCTGAGATGGGTGAAGGGCCACCCTTTTTGATGATCCATGGAACAGGTGGTGGCTTTGATCAAGGGTTGCTCTTTGCGAAGCGGCTCGCTGCATCTGGATACCGGATCATTGCTCCGTCGCGTTTTGGGTATCTCCGTTCTTCAATGCCAGTTGATCCGTCACCTCAAAACCAAGCCGACGCGTTGGTTGATCTTCTTGATCTGCTTGGTATCCAAAAAGCAGCTATCGCTGGTGGGTCCGCCGGTGCGCTCTCGGCTCTGGAGTTCGCCATCCGGCATCCTGGGCGCTGTGCCGCTTTAATCCCGATTGTACCAGCGACATATGCCCCCAATCGTCCGCCCGCGCGGCCTTGGAGCCCGCTGCAAAACCTTATTGCTCAGAATGTCTTGCAGTCAGATTTTCTGTTTTGGACGGCAATTACAACCATGCCAGACGTGATTATAAAAACGCTGCTGGCAACGGATCCTGGCTTGGTCTCAGCCGCAACCCCATCTGAACAAGAACGTGTTTCAAACATACTGCACGGCATTCTACCGGTCAGTGACCGGGCGGAAGGATTACTCAATGACGCCCGTCAGGCCGGAAACCCGCCCCCGGCCATGCTCACCAAAATTACAGCGCCGACTTTGGCAATTTCGCTGGAAGATGATCGTTTCTTAACCGTTGATGCGGCGCGCCATATCGCTGCCCAAGTGACAGGCGCACGGCTGATCGTTTACCGGCAAGGCGGTCATGTCTGGGTGGGACATGATAAAGAGATTTTTGACTCCGTCTCAGGATTTCTAGCAGATATAGGGTTTGCTTGATGCGAATTTAAGCCAGCCTATTCCGGCTCGCCTTGCCATTCCCCGGCCCATTTCTCTGGCTTGTCGCCCTCAACCGCTTTGGCGGGGTCCCATTCGATCAGGTTGATCTTTTCGCCATCGGGGCCGCGCAGGGCCATTTCCCGCTGTTTCACATAGCCCCGGACCCGCAGCCGGGCCGGTTCACAGACAAGGGTGTGCGGGTGGTCTTTGGCGCGGAGGACGACTTCATCCAGATCGCTGCAGTAAAACACCATGCACAGTTCGCCGAGGTTACAGCCCTCGCTGTCCCGTTTGATCTTGGGCGGCTCCGGGTTTTTCACTTCAAACAGCCCGACCATGCCGTAGGCTGAGTAGTCTGGATGCTTCAGCACGCAGACCCGGGTGGTCACGCCATCTGGCATACCGATGAATTCGTGCATGTTGCCGCCAACCGCTGTGCCTTCTGAGTAGACCTCGGTCAGGCCCAGCACCTGAGTGTAAAATGCTTTGGATTGCTCTAAATTTGACACCTGTAAGGCCGCGCGGACCATCTGACTGAGTTTCATAGTTTTTCCTAATAGGGGCCGATTCCCTAGCATCCGGAAGGGCTTTCGCCTCAAATGAGTTATTGTGTTCAGAGTATAGGGTTTCCGGGCCTTTGCGTGAACCTGCTTTGCGACAAAAGCGCATACCAGGACCGTTTTACGAAACTTTGCAAAACGTAAGGCTTATAGATGCCGAATAGGTTTTCTCATCTCCTCCGTTTTTGCTAGATTTTAGCGGATTATTTTTCAGGAGGAGAGACCAGATGTTAGACCGCCGTTCACTGTTTGCCGCCACGGCTGCCGTGGGGTCCTTTGTTGGCGCCGCCTTTGGCAGTCGCAAAGCGACCGCCGCCACAACCTATGCCACCAACCGCACGCTTCCGGGTGAGGTTGAGCCTCGCGGCACCGATGGTCGGCACGAGCGTCTCCCGACCCTGCACATGGAAAGCCAACATGATTTCCATTCCGGGTTCCGTGGCTGGCATGCGACCCATGCCAACAAGGCCGCCCAGCAGCGCGTTGAGAAGATCATGGAAGATAAGGGTCTCGACAAACGCGCGCCCATGAGCGTCGAAGAGGCTCTGCCAATGATTGAGAATGATCACGTGGTCGGCACCAGCGGTCGCACCTGGATCAGCAACCAGCAGATCATGTGGAAGGGTATGCAGGACTACTATCACGAACATGCCGATGCCTACCTGGCCGAAATGGAAGCCACCGATAACATTGGTCCCGGCACGCTGGAACTGAACCCGGACATGGAAATCCCCACCTACACCAAGCATGAAATTCACATGCAGCCCGGTGGCTATGTCGGCGATGCCTTCGCAGGTCATCTGTATCACTACGGCACCAACAATTTTTATACCGGTGGTCGCGGTGACAATGAACAGGATCAAATTCACATCGGCACCGCCGAGCGCATGCCGTTGCCCGAAGATGGCAAGGTCAAACGCATCCTGGTGCAGGGCTGTGGACCCGGTCAGTTCACCGTGGCGCTTAAAGAGCGTTTCCCGGATGCCGAAGTTTGGGGCATTGATGTCGGTGGGCCGCTGGTCCGGTATGGTCATATGCGCGCTGTTGAACTGGGTGTGGATGTCAACTTCGCCCAGCGTCTGGCGGAAGACACCAAGTTCCCGGATGATCACTTCGATATCGTGACCTCCTTCATCATTCACCACGAACTGCCGGCCGATAAAACCCGCGAAGTGTTCCGTGAAGCCTATCGCGTTACCCGTAAGGGCGGCTATTTCTATCCGGTTGATTTCCAAACCCGGCCCGACAAGAATCCAGCCTATGCCCAATACCGCACCTGGTGGGATCACCGCTGGAACACGGAAGTGTGGAGCAAAGAGTTCCGCAGCATCAATATGGAGGATGAACTGGTAAATGCCGGCTTCAAACTCAAGGAAGATGCCGTTGCGGTGTTGCGTGGTTTTGGTGTCCGTCACGCCATAAAACAAGCGTAAGCCAAACAAACTAATGATCGCTTGGGAAACCCCGCTGATACGCGGGGTTTTTCATTTGGGAACACCCGTGCATAAAACATCTCACTGCGGGGATATGGATCAAGATAGGGTAGGGTATGATTCGGTTCTTTGGCTCAGGTTTTGCGACGGTTATCATTGGTTTCATGGGTTTCATGGGTTTCACAGCCCTGGCGCAAGACCCTGAAGTGCGCGATCGCACGGCGGATGAAACGTCGTCGGTCGTCGTATACGAAGCGGATTACTTTGCACCCTATAACCCTATCACCGTTGAGGATATGCTCAACCGCATCCCCGGCACCGAAGGTGTGGTGGGGAATTTTAACCAGGAGCAGGAAGAACGCCGCGGCTTAAGGTCGAACACCGATCAGATCATGATTGATGGCAAGCGTTTAACCGGGAAAGAAAACGAGGGCGGCAGCTTTCTCGAGCGCTTCCCGGCAAAATCTGTCGCACGCATTGAGTTGATCACCGGCAATGTCCGTGAACTGGATACGGATGTGGGCGTGCGCGTGATCAACGTTGTTCTCAAAGAAGGTGCAGGCTCAGGCAGCGGTTATGCCCAAGTCGGTGTCTTTGCGTTTTCCGATGGTCCTGCGCAACCCATGGGCAGCATTGCCTACAATGGTTCCGCCGGAAATTTATCTTATACATTTTCTGCACAAACCAGGCCCGGGCAATCGCCGACCGATGTAATTGACATCATCACCACGCCCAATGGTGAACGGACGGGTGTCATTGAAGAAGAGCGCCGCCAGAAACAAAGACAATACGAGGCGCGCAGCGCGCTGACCTACAATTGGGAGGGCGGTCAAACGCTCCAGGTGAACGGTCTTTTTAACACGTTTCCCCTCGACAACGACGACACCACGGTCATCTTTGTTGACCCGGGCTCGGGCCCGCTGATCCAGCAGGGCACTGTGGTGGATAACATCACGGGCAAAGACAACACCTGGGAAATTAGCGGCGACTATAGCCAGGCGCTCAGCAAATCGATGAATTTCACGGGCTTATTCATTTACTCCCGGTCCACTGAAGACCGCGAGAATGAAAACTTCGCGCGGATTGGCGATGACCTTGTTATTCAGGGCGGTGACGGTCGCGACGAGACAAGCACAGAAAAAATTCTGCGTGGGACCGTCAATTGGAACATTGCCAAAAAGCACGATCTAGAAATTGGCGTCGAAGGAGCCATTAACACCCTCGACAAAGACCTGAATTTCTTTTCAGTCGTGGGCGGCGAACAGATCGATATTCCCATCATCAACAGTGATCAACGCATCACCGAAGACCGTGTCGAGGGCTTCAGCACCTACAGTTGGAAACCGGTTGATGGTCTGGAAATTGAAACCGGCCTGGCCGCTGAATATTCTGACCTGACCCAGATCGGAAGTGACGTGGGCACCGAGCGGTCGTTCACCTTCGTCAAACCCAGCCTGGATATCTGGTACAACGCCATTCCCGATACGCAACTGTGGTTTTCGGCCCGGCGCGATGTTGGCCAACTGGACTTCGATGACTTTGTCGCCACTGTCAATCGCGAAGACAACGAGGTTCTCTCCGGGAACCCCAATCTGGCGCCTGAAAAATCCTGGGACTTTGAAGTGGGGGCCGAGCGCCGCCTCAGCAATGGCATTGGGGTGGTCAATGGCCGCGTGTTCTACCGCCGCGTCAATGACGTGAAAGACCTCATTCCCTTTGGCCTCACGGATTCCCAACCTGGTAATCTCGGCAGTGGCGATCATTACGGGGTCGAGGTGGAAACCAGTATCCGTTTTGGCCGCTTTACCAATGTGGATGCGGTGGTGAGTGGATCGGTTCTGCTGCAGGACTCAAAAGTCGAAGACCCCTTTACCGGTGTTAAACGCCGCTTCGGCAATCAGCACGAATATGAATACAAAATGGAAGCCCGCCATGACCTAAAGGCATTTGGGACATCCTATGGCTTTGATTTGTCCAAGAAAGGCCCGCAGTTGGAAAGCGATGTGCTTGAGTTTGACCGTAAGTCCGTCACGCTGGATGCTCGTATTTTTCTGGAACAAACAATTATGGAGGGTACGATCCTCCGTTTGTTCTGGGCCAATATGCTCGAGGTCACCAACAAACGGGTCCGCACTATTTTTACTCCGAATCAGGCCAGTGGTAACATCGACCGTATCGAGTTTCGGGAGGCCGAGCGCGGTTGGATTGCGGGGTTCCGCCTCAGATCGTCCTTTTAGGAGGTAACATGAAATTATTAAAAATCGCGGTTGTTGCGTTGATGAGCCTCAGTGGCTTCACCCCAGTCCAGGCCAACACTTCAGCCGAATATGAAGCGGCCAAAGCAGCGATTTGGGCGAAAGAACTCGCGATCTATGACGCCTGGGGCAAAACGGGTCTGGATTATTACATCGAACATGCGTCCCAGCATTACGTCGGCTGGCCGCCCGGCTCGCCGCAGCCATCATCGCTTGACGATCTTAAACGTATGCAGGCCAACTTGGTTGTGCCCAATCAGGAAAAGCGGGAAATTACTTTTGATGACCTAGCGCTGCACGACGACACGGCAGTCCTGTATTACACCACCCACAGAACCATGCTTCCCGATGGCACCGCCGTTGATGAATTGCTGCACATCTGCCATGTGTGGGTGCGGGATGAAACCGGCGACTGGAAGATGCTTGGTGCATTGGGCCGGGTTGAGCGGGACTAAGCGGACTCTCGAAAACCGATAAGTTGAACATCAGCCTAACAATAATCAAGCGGACGCAAGGACGTTTTTACGTGTTACTCTAAAATCTAATCCACATTTAGATTTGGTCTATGGCACAGTTCCGGCTCATCCTTTTTGTTTTCTCCATTGTTGCTTTGGCAGCCTATCCGCTGCAGTGGTTGTGGTTCTATAAACCGTCGTCCGATTTGCCGGGGACGCATTTTTTCACGACGCTGGTCTTCGCGTTGTTATTTTTCGCGTTGACCCGCAAGGACGAGGGGCAGCATCAGAGGCTTTATCTGGGGGCGTTGAGTGCCGTCGCTCTCATCGTTATATGGCGTTTCATTGAAATCCTTGCAGGTCTATCCGTTTTAGATGATGTCCAGGCAGTACTGATTGGTGCCACCAGTGCGGCCCCGTCAATGGGGGTGCTGACTGATCTGGCCCTTCTCAGCTTGCTTCTGTCACTGCTGTTTGCCCGCGCGAAATTAGGCATTCCAGCTCAAGCTGCGTTTGTGGTTTCTGCCGGGATCACCGTTGTTTCCTTAATCGGTCATGCGGTTGGAGCCGAGAACTACTATGGCGAGATGGCTGTGGTGACCACTGTGCTCATGGCGCTCGCCTGTGCCGCCAGTTTTGAAAAACTAAAATCCTTCGAGCCCATCCAGTTCTTTTTTGAAGGTCAGACTTATAGCCGTAACATGGGGCTGCGGGCGGTATTGTATAACGCCAATATTCTTATTTTGGCCCTGTTATTCACCCGCCTTGATTCTCGGTTTGAGAATTTTTTGCCGCTGATTGTGATGGCCATTATCGCGTTTCAATTCACGCTGTTCGTGCAAGGCACGTATACCTATGTGCGCTCGGTCAAACGCGAGAATAAACAGAAGGACGACCTCAAACGTCTGTCCGAAAAAGCCAATCGGGCGAGCGAAGCAAAATCGAAATTTCTGGCTGTCATCAGTCATGAATTACGCACCCCGCTCACCGGTATCATCGGTTTGGCTGACCTCCTGCGTTTGACCAAATTAAACCAGGAGCAAAACCAGCATTTAGATGAACTTACGGGTTCAGCTGAGAACCTAACGTTTTTACTCAATGAGGTTCTCGATTTTTCAAAAATTGAATCCGGTCACCTCAAGTTGGAAAACCGCGCGTTCAGTTTGACAGAACTCCTGCGCGGCATTCAGAGTTTGTTTTCGTCCGTCGCATCAGCTAAGGGATATCTGCTCGGCCTGGAACTTTCAGACCTTAAACAGGATGCCGTTGTGGGCGATCCCACGCGTCTCCGTCAGGTCATCAGCAACATCGTCAACAACGCCATTAAGTTTACTGAAAAAGGAAGCGTTACGATCGAGGTCACCCAGTCTGTCGGTGACTCAGGTCTGGCGAACACTGCGATCTCGGTCAAAGATACCGGACAGGGTATACCGGCAGACCGTTTGGACTCTATCTTCGATGCTTTTTCTCAAGTGGATGACACCATCACCCGGCAGTTCGGGGGCACCGGCCTCGGTCTCTCTATTGCAACTTCGCTTATGGACTTTATGGGGGGGCACATTACGGTCGAGTCCGTGGTTGGATTGGGTTCAAAGTTCACGGTTGAGGTTCCCCTCATCGTTGCCAATGCTGCGCAAATTGAAGAAATCCTGCAGCGGCAAAACTATCGCGCATCTAAAAATGACCTCATTGCCCAACATCTTAACAGCGCACAAAACGCGAGAAAACTCAGCGCGCTGGTGACCGATGATAACGAAACCATCCGTCAGCTTGTTACGGCCATGCTCACCAAAGCAGGACACACAGTGGTATCTGCCACCAATGGCAGAGAGGCCATCGACGCCTATAAGGCCCAGACTTTCGATGTCATTTTTATGGATATGCATATGCCGGTGATGAATGGCATCCAGGCCAGTGCTGCAATCCGTGCCTACGAAGCCGCGCACGCTAAGAAAAAACGCACACCAATCATCGCACTCACCGCCGATGTGTTGGAAGAGAACACGCAGCGCTGTTTAGAGGCCGGGGTTGATCGTGTTATCGGCAAACCCATCAACTGGGTGTTGTTATTTGAAACGGTTGATGAACTCGTTGATACGTCATCCGAAGATCAATCGCCGTCCACCGCAGATGATGCGAACCGGGCAAGCGGGTCTCTGGCCCAGGAAGTGTCGCTGGCCGAGGAAACCATTGACGAAGAGTCTGGCGAGAACGATGCGGTCGTCGTCCAGGGGACACTTGACACGAAGTCGGCGCAGAGCAATCAGGCGTTTATGGATATCGATATGATGAACTTTGAAATGGTGCGCGATCTGGAAGACGCGCTCAGCCATGAAGTGACCAGCCCAATGATGTTGAACTTTGCGAAAAATCTTGCAGAGCATGTCGACTCTTTTGTGGCGGCTGTAGAGACAGAGTCGATTGAGGACCTGAAGAAAAAAGGGCATGCCATTAAGGGGCTCTGCCAGCAGTTTGGCGCGCAACGCCTTGGCGAGGTCGCGGCCTTTATCGAGTATGACGCGGCGTCCGTAGAGGAGATGAAAGCGCTTCTTCCTATTCTTGAGGCAGACTCCAATCAAATCACGGTCTTGGTGAATGAAACCCAAGGCCGCGCGCCGAATGAAACCCAAGGCCGCGCGCCGAATTAAACGCGAACCCTGGCAGAAGCTTTTTAATAACCCCATCTCTAAAAGCGAAACAAAATGCTTTGATGCGCGTTAGTATAGGGAGGCACCTTTAACTTACCCGATAAGGCGTGCTGTCACTCTGGAGTACCCGACATGAGCCTCAAGACCTTTCGTCGCGATTTCATTACTAAACCGTTGTTCGGCTGGGCGCGTAAAGCGCTACCCGCCATGTCCGGCACCGAGCGCGATGCGCTGGAAGCTGGCGATGTATGGTGGGATGCGGACCTGTTCAGTGGCAACCCGGATTTTACCAAGCTGTTCACAACACCGCCCGCAAAACTGACATCAGAGGAACAAGTGTTCCTGGATGGTCCGGTCAGTCACCTCTGCGCCTTACTCGATGATTGGAAAATTAATTGGCAAGATGGTGACCTGTCGCCCGAAGCTTGGGCCTATATTAAAGAACAGGGTTTCTTTGGGATGATTATTCCAAAGGAGCATGGCGGTCTTGGCTTCTCGGCGTTCGCCCATTCTGAAGTGGTGCGCAAAATTTCGTCACGGTCGTTGGTCGGGGCGGTCACGGTGATGGTGCCCAATTCCCTCGGCCCCGGCGAATTGCTCATGCACTACGGCACCGAGGCACAACGCAAGCATTGGCTGCCCCGCTTGGCCAAGGGTGAAGAAATTCCGTGTTTCGGTCTCACCAGCCCAGAAGCCGGGTCTGATGCCGCCGCGATGGTCGACGAAGGCATCGTCTGCCGCGATACCTTTGAGGGTAAAGAAGTTCTTGGGATCCGCCTGAACTGGCACAAGCGCTACATTACCCTGGGGCCGGTTGCGACTGTGCTCGGTTTGGCCTTTAAACTGCGTGATCCTGATCGCTTTCTGGGAGAAGATGAAGAGATCGGCATCACCGTCGCCCTGGTGCCAACCGACTTACCGGGCATCGACATTGGCCGCCGTCATTTACCCTCCATGCAGATGTTTCAGAACGGTCCCAACTGGGGCAAAGATGTATTCATCCCGCTCGACTATGTCATTGGCGGGCAAGCGCAAGTTGGCAACGGCTGGAAGATGCTGATGGGCGCGTTGGCCGCCGGGCGCGGCATTTCCTTGCCGTCCCTCTCTGCCGCGGGGGCGGCCTTCTCGGCCAGAACCACCGGTGCCTATGCGCGGGTGCGCCGTCAGTTCAATATTCCCATCGGCAAGTTTGAAGGGGTGCAAAAATTGCTGGGCCGTATGGCCGCTACGGCCTATCAACTGGATGCCGCCCGGGCGCTGACCTGTGCCGGGTTGGATGAAGGCCATAGCCCTGCCGTGATTTCCGCGATTATGAAAGCTCATGCCACCGACCGGATGCGCGAGTCCGTGGTCGATGCCATGGACATCCACGCCGGGAAGGCCGTCATCGACGGGCCGTCCAATTACCTCGGCAGCCTGTACCGCGCCATCCCCGTCGGTATCACGGTCGAGGGTGCTAATATTCTCACCCGCAATCTGATTATTTTCGGTCAGGGCTCGATCCGCTGTCACCCCTGGTTGCTGCAAGAGATGCTCGCGCTGCAAGACACCGATGACGCCAAAGCGCTGGACGAGTTCGATACCGCGTTTTGGGGCCATGTCGGCCACAGCCTGGCAACGCTGGGCCGCGCCTGGCTGCGCAGTTGGACCGGCGGACACCTCGCGCCAGATGCACCCCAGACCGGTGCTTTGGCCGGTCACGCCAAACAACTCAGCCGCTATGCCGCCGCCTTTGCTTTTGTCTCCGATATGGCCTTTCTCACTTTGGGCGGAGACCTCAAGCGCAAGGAAATGCTCTCGGCCCGCTTTGGCGATATTCTTTCTGAGCTCTATCTCTTATCTGCCGTGCTCAAGCGCTGGCAGGATGAGGGCAAGCACGAAGCAGATCTACCCTTGGTCGAATACTGCATGGCCGCTGGTTTGCACACCATCGAGCAGCGGTTTGAAGCGATCTTCGCCAATCTGCCGAACCGGGTCGTTGCTTATGCCTCCAAGTTTATTGTTGCGCCGCTGGGCAGTTATCGCCGGGGGCCGTCCGATGATCTCAGTATTGCGTGTGCCGAATTGATTCTCGCGCCATCGTCCACACGCGACCGCCTGACCGCGAATCTTTATCTCGGAAAAGACGATGATGGCGTCGCGGTCGTGGAACGCGCGTTTGCGCTCGCCATAGAAGCCGATCCGCTGATGCGTAAACTCAAAGACGCCGATGTTGACGGTGTCGATGCTGCCGAGGCCGCCGAGGCCAAGGGCATCTTCACGCCCGATGATGCCGCGCTCTACCGCCGCATGGAACAGGCCGTCGCAGCGGCCATCGCCGTGGATGACTTTGAGGCCGAGGCTTTTACGCGAGGTGTTTAATCCTAACTCAATCCGTCACCCTCAAATTTAGTCCGAGGGTCCAGGGTTATATGCGCTGCTCTGTGATCCGTGGACTCATCACTTATACCTAAACACTTACGTTTCCCTACTCCTGGGTCCTAGGAATAAATCCTAGGACGACCGACTGAAGTGTTCAGCGAAACGTGAGAATCATAATCTTAGTGCGTCACCCTCGGGCTTGTCCTTAGACCTAAACTCAATCCGTCGTTCTCGGATTTATCCTGAGCCCTAAACTCAATCCGTCACCCTCGGATTTAGTCCGAGGGTCCAGGGTGTTTAATCTCATAAGAGTTTTTTTGCTCTGTATTCTCGGACTAAATCAGAGAATGACGTCGGTGTTTTTTTAAAGCTTAATGACGCCTACGAGTCCAGCACCGCGAATGCTAATCTGCTTTCATCATCTCATGGACCGCTTGGCTGTCAGCGTCATCGTGTGTGCCTAAGCCTGTGGTTACACCGTTGCGATCCGCTTCATCCCGGTTCTGACTCAGCTTCCATTTGCCTTCCATATGGGTGACGGTCATTTCCAGGCCGACAATTGCGCCCATCATTTTATCCACAAAGTCTTCTGGCGCGTCCGTCACTTTCCACTGATGCGCAAATTGGCTTTCATGTTCATCTGTCAGTTGGGTCAAATGGGCATGCAGCCACGCGGGCTCGCTGATGGTTCTCACGCTGCCCTTCACATGCACCACAGCGTAATTCCAGGTGGGGACCACTTTGGCATGGACCAGTTTGCTCGAGTACCATTGCGGCGTGACGTAGGCTTGAGGCCCATGAAAGAGCGCCAGCGTTTCAACACCATCGCCACCGTTCTCTATTTCTTTCCAATGATCATTGGCCCGCGCCACATGACCAGTCAACTTTTGGCCTGACCCATGATCATTTTGGTTCAGATATAAGGGCAAATGACTGATCGTTACGCCCCGCTTTGCGGTCGAGATCAATGTCGCAAACGGATAGGCGCGTACGAAATCACACAACTGCGTTTCATCCGACATTTTAAAACGGGCAGGATTATAAATTTTGAACACACTGGTCCTCCTGTAACGATATTTCTCTAACTCATCTTCAACGCAATGGCCCCGATGGCAATGACCGCCGCGGCTGCGATGCGGCGTTTGCCAAAGGCCTCGCCCATAAACATCGCGCCCAGCATCGCCGCAAACACCACGCTGGTCTCGCGCAAGGCGGCCACTTCAGCGGTTTGCCCCAAGCGCAGGGCATACAAAGCCAAGGTGTAGCTGATGACGCCGAGACCCCCTGAGTAAAACCCGGCGCGCGTGTTTTCCTGAATCACGGCGACCAGAGTCCGCCGCCGCCACAGCGCGGCGCCAATTGGAAACAGCGTCCCATCCAGCAGAAATATCCAGGCAATATAGGTCAGCGCCACGTCCACCGTGCGCACCCCCGTGGCATCAATCAGGGTATACAGCGCAATGCAAATGCCACTGACCATCGCAAAGGCCAGCGCTGGTCCTTTGGATGACAGCAACGTCACAGCACTTCGGCGCTCCAGGGCAAAGGCAAAAATACCAAGTGAGAGAACCACTAAGCCTGCAAACTGAAACAGCGATAAGTCTTCCGCCAGAACCAGATACGCGCCAAGACCCGTCAGCACCGGTGCAATGCCCCGCATCACCGGATAGACCAGCGATAGATCGCCATAACGATACGCATTCACCACGCACACATGGTAAATCATGTTGACCGTAACCGAAGCCATCAGCAGGCCCCACACTGGCGCGGTGGGTAGGGGCACAAAAAACACAACCGGTAATGCCACAATCGCGAACATCGCCATGCTGATGGCCCGAATGGCCAGCTTATCGCCGCCGGCTTTCACCAGGGCGTTGCTCACGGCATGAAACACCGCCGATGTGAGAATTAAAATTGTCGCCAGAACGTCGGGAGACATGAGGGCTCCTTCAATGACTTAGGGCTACAAACTCTGGCCCCATTAAGATTTCTCACTCTCAATCATGAAATCACAGCACTAAGCGTTTGCCAGCAGATAGCCGACATAGGTGCAGTATCCGAGCAGTAAAACCAGACCCTCGCGGCGGCTAATGCGCCAGCCGGTGCGGGCGAAAATCACAAACACCAAGGTCACGCCAACCATAACCCAGATATCCAGCGCAACGATGGCGGCGGGAACTTCCATCGGCTGCAGCAGGGCCGTGACGCCAAGAATACCCAGAATGTTGAAGATGTTGCTGCCAATCACATTGCCAAGTGCGACATCACTTTGGCCTTTACGGGCGGCAATAATCGATGTGATTAACTCCGGCAAAGAGGTGCCGATGGCGATGATCGTCAGCCCGATGACGGTCTCCGAGATGCCCATTGTGGTGGCAAGAGACACCGCCCCCTGAACGACAAACCGCGCGCTGACGATCGTAATCACCATGCCGGAAATCAGCATCAGTACGTTTTGCCACAGGGGCTTTTCCGTCGGCGACAGCGTTTCCGCTTCCGATATATAAACCTCGGCGGCTGCCGATTGGCCACGGCGCTCGGCATACAGTGTGCCGCAAAGATAAACGGTCAAACACAGCAGTAGGATGCCTCCTGCAATGCGCCCCACCTCGCCAAACAAAACAACACCAAGGCAGAGCAGCGAAGCCAGCAGCACAACCGTTCCGTCACGCTTCAGAGCCGCCGCATTGACGATGATGGGATGCATCAGCGCAGCGAGCCCAAGGATCAGAAGAATGTTTGCGATATTGCTGCCAACCACGTTGCCCATGGCAATCCCCGGAGAACCCGCAAAAGCCGCCTGAACGCTGGTTACCAGTTCAGGCATGGAGGTGCCGAACCCCACCAGCGTCAGGCCGATGATCATCGGAGAGATTTTGAGCCGTGTCGCAATTGAGACCGCCCCCTGCACCAGCATGTTGCCGCCTAAAATCAAACCCCCAAAACCAGCGGCGATAATCAGAAAATCCATGGTCGTCTCATCTTCTCTTTAAAAATCACTCCGCCAAGAACATCTTGGCCAATGCAGCTTAACAATGTGCACAGGTCACGTGTTGAGTCCCAACATCTGTTCACATCTTGCAATCCACGCCCGCACATTGGGGCGCGAGGTCAGGTCAAAGCCACCCTCGTCGGCCACGCGTGTATAGGCCACTAACGCGATGTCGGCGAGAGTGATGTGGTCACCCACAAACCAGCTTTTACCGTCTAAAACTTGCTCCATATGGTCCAGAGCCTGTTCGCCCCGCTCCACCCGCAGGGGATCGCGGGATTCCTTGTTCTGGCCCAGATACACCATGTGAAACCGGCACCCCGCCACGAAAAACTCGTGGCTGTTCTGTTCCCAAAACAGCCAGCTGTTGATTTGGGCGCGCACATAGGGGTCCGTTGGGAAGAGGGGCGTGCCCTCGGCCAGATACGAGGTAATGGCATTGGATTGCGTTAGCGCCCGGCCATCGTCCAGCAGCACCGTCGGCACCTGGCCTGCGGGGTTCATGGCGAGAAAATCCGCCGTGCGGCTTTCGCCCGCCATGATGTCCACGTCAATCCACGCATAGGGCAATTTTAAATACTCCGCCGCCCATTTTACTTTCAGGCAGTTGCCCGAGCCCAGGTCGCCGTAAATTTTCATCATGACGCTTACTCCATGTCAGCAATCACCGGCCGTTAAACCGTTGATCTGTTGAATATGGGCGACCTGGAAAAAGCGATGCTGTGAAATGCGCATAAAAAAAGGCCGCCCGATTTCGGCGGCCTGGGATCAGACACGATGACCCGCACCCGCCAATTAGGCAGTCTTCCACTTCGCTGTTCGTGTTGTGTGCGTGTGTGTCATAGCGCAGTCTCTTTCTCATAAGTTGAGTTGATTGGCAAGTGGGGTTGGGAGTTTAATATGCTCTAAAGAAGCAACTGCGACGACGACGTCCAAGGTCATACAGCGCGAGGATTAAACATGATCAGACCGAACACCCTGTTTTCTTTAACTTCGATGTGCGCCGTTATATTCATATTTGGCGGACCTCTGCGCGCCCAAACGACCAACCCCGAAACCATCGATCTCTCCCAGCGGCGCGGCATGCAGGAGATGGTGGTCAGCGTGAAGTTCCTGGACCGCGCGGTTGAGATGTATCAACAAATCGCCGGTTGGGAGGTCGCGTATCGCGGCACCGCGCCTGCGGCCCAGGCCATCCACTGGGACCTGCCCGCCGATACGGTGATCGAGCAGGCAGTGTTGCGTGTGCCCGGCACCGAGAAAGGCTACCTGCGTCTGGTCAAGTTTGTAGATGTTGCGCAGGTGCGCATTCGCTCCAGTGCGCGGCCGTTTGATACTGGCGCTATTTTCAACTTCAACACCCTGGTCAAAGATCTCGACGGTACCTTTGAGGAGATGCGCGACCATGGCTTTGTCGGCTTTGCCGATCCCACCTATTACACGATCTTTGGCAAGGAATACGGCGGTGCCATGCTGCGCGGCCACGATGGTGTGGTGATTAATCTGCTGTACCGCGTGAATGACCCTTACGCCGACATCCCGCCGTTCACAAAAATGAGTCATGTGGTCAACGCCACCCAGATGGTTGATGACTACGAGAAAAACCTCGATTTCTTCCAAAACAAACTGGGCTGGCACACGCGCTGGGAAGCGGCCCCAAAATGGCCCGAAGACGGCTCCAACAACATGAGCATCCCCAACAATTTATTGCTCGATGGCACGGTCACGGAAATGGCCGCGAGTTTTCTGTTTGAGGAGGGGGCTGATGGCGGCAGCATCGAGATTTTCAAATTCACCGGCGCATCCGGGGCCGACTATTCACACCGCGCCCATCCGCCCAATCTGGGCGTGCTGATGTATCGCATCCATGTGCCGGATCTCGACGCTTACGCGGACAAAATCATCGCCAACGGGGTTGAGGTCATCCGCCCCATAACAATGTTATCCATCGCGCTTTATGAAGATGCTAAATCGATGATCATCAAAGCCCCCAGCGGCGCTTGGATTGAGTTGTTCGAACAGCAAGACCGGTAAGCCGCCCACATTGTGGGCAAGGGGAGGCCAGCCGGTTTGTTCTTTGGCGGCGGTGGTTTAGGCACAACACATCTCCGCTGCTGTTCGGCGTTTGTGCGCCGACCCAAAAAAGGACTACCCTCATGTCTAGCCTCGTCATTGATGCCGATACCCATGTTGTTGAAAACGATTTCATCTGGGATCACCTCACCGAGGCCGATAAAGCCCATCGCCCGGCCGTCGTAAAGAACGAGACCACCGGCAAAGAATTCTCGGTCATCGATGGCGTTCTTTACCCAAAAGGGGGGCAGAAGCTGATCGCTTATCCCGATGGCACCCGCGATCTGGCCGATGTCGACACCCGCATTCAACAGATGCGCAGCTTCGGCGTTGACGTTCAGATCATCTATCCCAGTCTGTTTCTCGGCCTGCGTGCCAAGAAGCCCGAGACCGAGCTTGCCTTGGTGCGCTGCTACAACCGCTGGCTGGCCGAAACCTGTGCCACTCAGGGCGAGGCCATGAAATGGGTCGCGGTGCCGTCGACCATGAACATCGCTCAATCTGTTTCAGATATGGAAGAGTGGGCAAAGCTCGGTGCTTGCGGCCTGCTCATCAAAGGCTTCGAAGGCGAGCGCACCGTCAATCATACAGACTTCTGGCCGCTGTATGCCAAAGCCTCCGACCTCGGGTTGCCCATTTGCGTGCACATCGGCCACAGCAGCAGCGGCCTGGCCGGGATTGACGGCATGGCGGGAAACCCGGTGGGCTTGGTCATGTCAAACCTGGTTGCCTTCAGCTCCCTCGTTTGCAGTGAAATCCCGGCGGCGTTTCCAGCCCTCAAATGGGGCTTCATCGAAAGCGGCTCCGAATGGCTGGAGTTCGCCATTTCACGGTCCGAGCGCTACCAGGCGCGCTACGATATTCAGAACCACACCGAAACCATGCTGGCGGGCAAGCGCCTGTTCGTCACCTGTGAATTCCATGAGAACATCACCCGCACCATTGACCGGGTGGGAGAACATTGCCTGATGATCGGCACCGACTACGGCCACTCCGACACCAGCACAGAACTGGAAGCGCTCAAACTGCTGGAACAGCGAGAGGACATTGACGCGGGGCTCGCCTCAAAAATCACGCGCGAAAACCCCGCTGCGTTTTACAAACTTTAGGCGTTAGGGCTCAGGTGTTCTGTCAACAAGGATCAGCCGCAAACGCTCGGCGACCTGTTGCAGTTTGGGCAGGTAGTCGGCCTTCAGTGTTTTGCTGTCCAGGGCTGAGGCAAAAAAGCGCATCGACAGGCAGGCTTCGACCTTTTTGTTCAACAGGATCGGTATAGAAATTGCGGCGCTTCGGTAGTCTCCCCGGTAATAAGCATAACCCTGTTTCTGAATTTTAGGAATGCTGCTGTTCAGCAGGGCAAGGCGCTGTTTCAACACATCATCCGCCAGGGGGAATTGCTCCAGACTCTGTTTAATCAGAGCATCGCGCTTTCTTTTTGGGCAGTGGGCCAGATAGGCAAACCCGGCTGCACTGCCCAGCAGCTGAATGGCGATGCCTGTGACATTTGGGATTTCTGTATAAGGGCTGGCCAGGTCCGTGGTGATGCGTGACACCAGCGCCGCGCCGCGCGGCGTGGTCAGGGTCACCGGCCACAGCACGTCTTCCGCCAGGTCGAACATCAACGGCTTGGCTTTTTCCGCCAGCCAGTCCACATCGGCAAAGCCGACGCTCAGGTGTTTGACCCGGGACGTCAGCCACAGCGTTCCGGTTTCTGTGTCGCGCACCGCATACCCGCCTTCCACCAAGGTCTCCAGCAGGCGAAACACCGTGCCTCTTGGAAAACCAGTTTCGGCGGCGATTGCTGTCACGGTCGCGCCATTGTTCCGGTTCAGCGCTTCAAGCACGTTCAGAGTTTTGAGAACAGATCGAACAGTTTTCGTCATGGGTCTGATGTGCCTGGGTTACTCGCGTCAACTGTGTCAGCAGATTTAGCTTCGGCGTCGTAGCTTTATATATAAACCATCAGGCGCCTGCCCACAATGTGGGCAACACCCCTATGCCCCCTATAGTTTGAACCGCGAGGACGCGACAGTTATGCTTTGGTAATCGCTGAAGAGTCCAATCCATGGTCCGGGGGCAGAGCACGCAACATGAAGAAGATGTCCCGCCAAGTGATCCAGGTCGCCACGCACGTCCTGCTCTTGCTCGGACCGGCGTTTGCCCCGGTCACTTCTGTCCTGGCGGAGACCACCCTTCGCTATGGCAGTGGGGCGGCCCTGACTGCCAACTGGACCCATCCCTACAGTTCAACGTCTATTGCCTTTTTGCCCATTTGGTCGGGCCTCTACGATCCGCTGACCTTCGTTTCTGCGGACGGCACGTTGGAGCCCTGGCTGGCCACCGCGTGGCAGCAAACCTCACCAACCACCTGGACCTTCACGCTCAGAGATAATGTGGAGTTCTCCAACGGCGTGCCTTTTAACGCCGACGCCGTCGTCTTCGCGGTGGACTTTCTCACCAGCGCCGAGGGCCGTGCCACACCGGTCGGGCGTGATCTGGAGATCCTGACGGGAGCCCGGACGCTAAGTCCGTCGCGCGTTGAGCTGACAACCCATACCCCGGACCCTCTGCTGCCGCGCCGCCTGTGGCTGTTGCGCATTGTCGAGCCGGTCCAGTGGCGTGCCAAGGGCCCCGATGAATTTGGCCGCGATCCTGTTGGCACCGGCCCCTTTACCTTGGCAGAGGCGGGGGCGGCCACTGGCGTCCTCCGCAAAGCCGCGCGCTCCTGGCGTCAGGTGTCCTTTGACGGGGTTGATATTGTTGCGATTTCTGAGGCGTCGTCGCGCCGCTTTGCCCTGGAGACCGGCCGTGTCGATGTGGCCATGAATGCGCTCAGCCCCGATGAGTTTGCCGCGCTTGAACTGGCCGGCGGATCTATCTCTACGGAAAAAATCCCAGCCGTCGTGTCGATGATTCTCAACACCGTCCGGGATACCCCGTTTCGGGATGAGCGGGTCCGTCAGGCTGTCACCCTGGCGGTAGACCGTGAAACCCTGGTTGCTGTTTTGCTCGGCGGCAAAACCATCGTGCCCGGCCAGCCCGCAACGCGCGGCATGTTTGGCTACGATCCAGACATCCAGCCCTTGCCCTATGACCCGGACAAAGCCAAAGCGCTTTTGACGGAGGCCGGTTACCCAGACGGCTTTGCCTTCGACATGGAAATGCCCGCCGCGACAGTGCTCTATGTTGATGCCTTTCAGAAAGTTGCGTCGGATTTGCGGGCCATCGGTGTCGACATGACCGTGCGTCAGTTGCCGCCGGTGGTTTTTCTCGACCGCATTCAAACCGGGGCCTGGGAGGCCGACGCGTTTGCCTATCCGTTTTTCTCACCGATTACGGATGCTCTGTACCCCATGCGCTACCACTCGTGTTTGTGGCACGCGCCGTGGTATTGCGATCAACAGACCACGTATGAAATTGAATTGGCTCTGGCGGAGTCTGATCTGGAAAAGCGGGAAGCCCTGACCCGTCAGGTCATGCAGCGCGCCCACGAGTCCGCACAGGCGCTTTATATGTATGAGTCCGTGTCTTTCATTGGGCTTGGGCCACGGGTCAAGAATTTCAGATCAGACTATGGCTTCATCCGCTACGAAGAGATGCAGCTGAGCGACTAACGTAAACCGAGCCGATGAAAAAGGAATTGAACATGACACAGCTAGGACGGCGTGAGCTTTTAAAGGCCGGGGCAGCGCTTGGATCGCTGGCGCTTGGGTCGTTAACACTTGGCAGCAAAGCCTACGCGCAAGGCAGTCCTCAGGAAACCGCGAGGCCGTCCTTTCCGGCCGCGGTCATGCGCATCCCCGTCTTGGTGCCGCCGAGCAAAGATGCTCTGGAAGATGTGCGCCGCCGCAATGCCGAGGCCATGGTCGAGTCCATAGAAAACCTCATGCGATCTACACCGGCGAAGCCCCGCGTTATCGTGTTTCCGGTGCTGCAATACACTTCGGCCCGCCGTGCGGTCTCGGGTGTGCCGATGGAAACAGTTGCCGTCGATCTGGTCTCCGCACATCTCGACCAGGGTATTTTTGCGCCAGTCATCGAAGCCTGCCGCCGTCATAACTGTTATGTCGCCACCAGCACGCAGGAGAAAGTGCCGCAGTTGCCCGGCACATATTTTCACACCGGCTTCATCATGGGGCCAGACGGCTTGGTGTTGCGCTCGCCAAAAACCCAGGCGCAAAGCGCGCCCAATGTCAGCTATCTGCGCGATATCGAAGCGGACTATTTGAAAGTCTTTGGGCCAGACTCCGTCATGCCGGTGGTCGAGACCCCGCTCGGCAAACTGGCTTGTTTTGTGGAAGGCGAAGCGGAAGTGCTGGAAGCCTCACGCCTGCTGACCTCCAAGGGGGCAGACCTCATTTTGCATACCAGCCTGGAAGAGGGGGAAATTCCCTGGCAGGCACTGAAACAAGCCATTGGGTTTCAATGTCATGTGTTCCTGCTCACCGGGGCCACCTCCCGCGTCATCATGGCCGATGACCCCGCCGGAGAATGGATGGACGGTGCGTCCACCATTATCGGTCCCGATGGTCGTATTCTCGCATCCATCGGCGGCCAGGACGAAGGCTTTGCCGTGGCGGAGATCAACCTGGCGGACATCGACGCCGCCAAACAGAAATACGCCCGCAACACCGTCCCGGCCTGGGGGCTGTATAAGGATTTATATCGGGATTAGGAGAGGGTGATTGCGAACCAAGACTTTCGCTACCTCACCCTGCGGTCCAGTCGGTACGGACTGTCTTTGGGAGTGCCGTCCAGCACGTCGTCAGTTCATACTGGACATGAGCTTGTTGAGTTCTGCTCCACTGGCAGCGTGACGTAAGTTCTCGAAAGTTCCGTTATTGGCAATTTCCTGTGCTGCCGACATAAAACCACCCCAGGCGGTGCGCGCTAATGCACCACCGACACTAATTCGCCGCACACCAAGGGCGGCGAGGCCGGCGGCTGTAAATCCCGGTTGCCCGACCAGCACGTTCACTGGCTTCGGTGCGACTGCGCGAACGACTGCTGCGACTTGATCGTCTGTCGTTAGACCGGGCGCGTATAGGCAATCAGCACCCGCCTCCGCGAAAGCAGCGAGGCGACGCAGCACATCGTCTAGGTCCGGGCAACCAGCGATGAATCCCTCGGCGCGTCCGGTCAGGAGAACGCCACCACCATCCGCATCAATGGCTTTGCGCGCCGCACGTATGCGGGCCACGCTGTCGTCAAAGCTGCGCAACGTGCGGGCCCACCCCGACTGACTGTCCTTGTCCTCGATTGAAAGTCCAGCGATTCCCATTTGGCAGGCCCGACGCACGTTTGTGATCAATCCCTCTATGTCGTCCGCGTACCCGTCCTCGAAATCCGCATTCACCGGCAGGTCGACCACCTGTGCCATTGTTGCGAGATGAGAAATAATGCGGTCCACATCGGCGTATTCATCTGCTTGCCCCGCACTCCATGCCGAGCCAGAACTCGTTGTTGCGATCGCTTTGAAACCGAGATGTGCGAGATAGCGGGCGCTCCCCACATCCCAGGGATTGGGAATAATGAAGCAACCAGTGCGATGCAAATCTCTGAAGGACTGGCGCTTCGCTTCCGTCGAAATTGATGCTGTCATTTCAAATGCCTTCCGCCTCGGACAAACTGACTTTCAATTTCTTGCGATATTGATGGCGCACACCAACTCAAAGACGCCTCAAAATTCAATAACTTGCGTACTTTTTTACTGCCGACCACAAAAGGACCGGCGCAAGTTTCATTGACATCGCACCATCTATGTATATACATAGTAAGATGGGATTTAAGCAAGAAGATTATCCGTGCCTGTGTATAAGCCTCCGTCGCTCGGAGCGTATCATCACGGAAATTTACAACGAGAGTCTCAAGGAGACGGGTTTGCTCATTACGCAGTTCTCGCTTTTGTATGAAATCCGGAAGCTTGAACGCCCCACTATGAAGCAATTGGCCGCCGCCGTTGGTCTGGATCGCTCGACTTTAGTAAGGAATTTGAAGTTGCTGGAAAAGGCATCTTTTGTGCGCCTCCGAGACGGAGATCAGCGCCACAAAACTGCAGAGCTAACTGCTTCTGGACGAAAAGCCGTCGAACGCGGTATTCCAAAATGGCGCGAAGCTAAAGCAGAAATACAAAGACGGTTAGGGCCGCTCGCGGATAAAATACCTAAGATGCATTATCTTCTTGAAAAGCGCTGAGAAGGGATGTTTCTTGACCTCGATAGCCGGACCTTAACGCCTGGGTCGAGTTGTTTGAGCAACGGGGTTAGGGAAGCAGCACCTTCGCCATTAAGGTTGGGAGGTCATCAGAAGTTGCTACCCTGTGGCTAAGATCTTTCTTCACATCCGTTACGCCCGGATCACTCCCCACCTACTCCGCCGCTTGGACATGCAAAGAAACGCCCTCGCGTTGTTGCAGTTTGGCGAGGAGGTCAAACAGATTGTCGGCGCGCGGGTTGCCCTTGCTGCTGAGCATACGCATCAGGCTTTCCGGTTTCTTGTGGGTCACTCTGGCCAGTTCGTCAAAGCCGAGGGTGGCGTTGACATAATCGCGCAGGATTGTTTTGCCGGCCTCAAGCTCGCCGCCCAAAAAAGCCTCCACCGCTTCTTGCAGCAACCCAACCCGAAACGCCGGGTCGCGTTGTGCGCGGGCTTGAATGGTGTCTTTAAACTCTCGGGTCAACGCCATGGTTTGCTCCTCCTTTCTTGCGTTTTTTGTAACTGGTCCATAGCGACCAGGCACGTTCGACCTCTTTTTGCTGTCGGCTTTTGGAGCCACCGGTCAGCAAGATCACCAGTGTGTCGCCGTCGCGTCCAAAATATACCCGGTAACCTGGGCCAAAATTGATCCGGCATTCCAAAACGCCTTTTGCGACAGACTTTACATTGGATAGATTACCCGTCTCTATGCGCGCCAGAGCCGTGCGGATTTTCAATGCCGCTTGTGTATTTAATCCGTCAAACCACTTTTGGAATGGGCAGGTGCCGTCTTCAGCTTCATAAAGTTCTATCCTCATGACGCAAGATCATAACACATACGTTATTAGAAAAGAAAGCCCTACCATAAAGGTTAGACCCTACCGATTGGGGCCTGAGACCTAACCTATCTCATCACGCGGTCTAAGCGGTCCAACCGATACGGGCTGTCTTTGGGGGTGCCGTCCAGCACGTCGCCGTTTTCATCAAGGCCTTCAAAGGAAATCCATAGGGCCTCCGGCGTCAGTTCGTAGCTCCAGACCCAGTTGAGCATTTTGTTTTTTGTGGTCGACATCACATAGCACGGTTGGCTGCGGCCGGAAAAACCATCCCCGTTTGGCGTCCACACCAGCACACAGTTCGCGCCGCTGACCGCTGTTTCCAGATCATCGTCGGTAAAGCCGCCGAGCTTTTCGCCATCGCGGGCGAAGGGCATGCGGCGCGCCTGGTCTTTAAACCGGCGCGGCGACATCACCACCGCGCTGCCGTTGTCTGTGGTCTCTTCCGTCAGGGTCCAGACCAGAAACTCTCCGCTGTCGAAGTGCCACGGATTACCAGCGTAAGCCGTGGTGCTGACCACAACCGGGTCACCCACGGCGGGGGCGTCGGTGATCACAAAGCTGCGGTTGATCCGGGCGTGCGCCATGTCTTTTGGAACACCGTTGGTCTTGTCCTCCTGCATTTGCCGCACGCTGTCGTATTCCCCAACCAGCATCTGCGCCAATTGGTGAGAGAGGGAAGCGGACGTGTCTGCCTCAGCGGCCAATGTAGCGTTACGCGGGGCAACGGTGAAAAGAAGCGCAAGACAACTGAGCGCGGCGATGGTCCGGATGGTGTTCATGGAAGCCTCTTTCATTATTTTGCCGTTACGTCTGATCAAGACGCGACCTGAGCAGCATACGTGATTTTACACTCACCCGTCTTGCGGCATGGCAATCATATCTGTGAGGCCGGGGTCGATGTTCAATTGTGAGAGCAGGGTGGTCACCTGTCCCCGATGGTGGGTTTGGTGATTGAAAAAATGGGTGACGCACAGCCCCATGTCCAAGGTGGTTTGGCGTTGCCGTAAAATGTTGAAGTAGTTCAGGTCATCGGCCAGCACGGCTTCGGTCAGATCGGTGTCGGCCCATTCACGAATGGCGGCGTCGACCACCTGCCGTTCGTCCGTCAGCGCGGCGAAATCGTCGTGAAGTTGCATGTCCAGGCCGGTGATGGCCATCACCGGTTCAAAGGACAAACCCTCGAGGGCCGGGAAGTCCCAGTCCGCGGTGGCGAAGCGCTGCAGCCAGATCAAATCAGCCAGCAGAATGTGGTTCAGGGTGCCGTGGATAGAGCCAAAAAATGCGCCGCGGTCCGCTTTGCGCTCGCTGTCCGGCACCTTGGCTGCTGCTGTGTATAGCCGCTCATTTATCCACGCGTTGTAGCGCGCCATGGTGCGATAGTGGCTGAGGGCGAGGGATGAACTCATGCTGTATGATAACAAATTAAATGGTGATTATCCCCTTGACGCACGGTAGGTATTTTTGTAATATCTAACCATCATGAAAACACAGACACTCAGAGACTTTTTCAAGCAGTTCCCAAGTGATCAAGCCTGTTTAGATCATCTATTCGAGGCCCGTTATGGTTCTGATTACGTTTGCCCCAAGTGTGAGAAACAAGGAAAGTGGTACCCGCTCACCAATCGGCGGGCTTATTCCTGCCAGTGGTGTGGGCATCATGAATATCCTTGCGTAGATACGCCGTTTCACCGATCGCGCACGTCCCTACAGCTTTGGTTCTATGCGATCTGGATGTTTACCACGTCCCGCCACGGTGTTGCTGCCAAGGAACTAGAGCGCCAGCTAGGTGTTACCTACAAAGCGGCTTGGCGTATGGCTAAGGTTATCCGTGAGCATATGTCCAAGGTGGACGGTGACGAGCCGTTGTCAGGCACAGTCGAGATCGACGAAAGCATGTTTGGTGGCCGTAGAAAGGGCATCGGCGGCGGGTTTAAGGTTGTGGGCAACAAAGCAATCGTCCTAGGCATGGTACAGCGTGACGGTGACGTTCAAACCCAAGTCGTCCCTAACTCCCAAGCCAAGACGCTTTTGCCGATTATTGAGGCCAACGTGGTTAAGGGCTCAACCATCAACACAGACGAAGCACACGCTTACAAGAGTTTGTCTAAGCGTGGCTATAAACACGAAAAGGTTGACCATGGCCGCAAGGAATATGCTCGGGGTGACGTGACTACCAATTCAATGGAGTCATATTGGGCAAGGCTGAAAAACAGCATCCGTGGAACACACGTCCACGTCTCGTCTAAGTATCTTGATCTTTATGCGGACGAGTTTGAGTTTCGTCACAATCGCCGGAAGTGTCCTGAGACGATGTTCCCTGAGTTACTTTCGACTTTTGAACCATTGAAGAAATAGCAGCGTCGAACTCGTCAACGTCCCCGTCACCGTCCTTGTCATGTTCGGCGATGAATTGTTCAAGTTTGCCTTCTTTAAGGGCTTTTTTTAGCGTAATCTTATTGCTCTCCAGCACAGGATACCCCATATGAATCAATAGGTTATAAGATTTCTTACGTTGCTAGAAATCTACTGTTATGCTATCATTTATGTTGTGAAATTCATAGGACTCCCCTGCAAGGCAATGTCAAGTCGAGAAGAATCAAAACGTCAATGGTTGTCTGGGTTAGCGATAACCCTCACGGCACTTGTTTGCCTCTTTGGATTTTGGCGCTTGTCGCCAGGGACGACCTTTGCAATTGCTGTAGTGGCATTGATAGGTCTGATTGCGTTCTTTTGGCTCGAAGGCGGGAAGAAAAACCCTTAGCCGATTTCTGGTGAAATAACTTTAAGAACTTTTCTTCCCTTGCTTTTTACTTTCCACTCACCTCGAACTTTTTGCTCTTTAATTTCTAGTTTTATCTTCATTGTAATTCCGTTCCGCAGGCTTTCATGGACATGAGCATCATCTAAGGCGGCTAAGAAATTTGCGTCGCCCATTATTGCCGTAAATTCTGGTAATCCTTCCATCCGAAAGGTCCATGCACGCGGAGTATTAAGTAAAACAGGACTAACTAGAGTTACTTCGAGGGTAGAGTAAATGACTCTTTCGTCTTCATCTTCTTGCAATGCAAATAAGCCACCGCGCTCAGGGAATTGGTCTGAGGGTACGAGTATCAACGGAGGGTCTTTTCTGGATTCTGAAACACCAATCGCTGTAATCGAGCTATCACGCTCTAGGACTCTGTAAAAACGGCGTGTGTTATCCTGAACCTCTGGAGCCTCACCAATTTTTTCTAAGAGTTCTTGAAGCAACTGGCGATCAGCGTCTTCGAGTTGCAACGTCTCGTTTCCGAAGATCAATTCCGTTGCTGTAGCCGAGGCGACAAAAGCCGCAAGGGCAATCGCTAGGTTTCTGAGCCTTCTATGACGCCCTGAACCAGTCTCTATCCTTTCTAACTGCTCCTCAAGCCAATCGAGAACAGTGTTTAGTCTCAGGCTTCCTGGCTCTGCGTCCAGCAATTCAATGCGGATTTTCGCATTAGGTTCAATTAGACGCGCCGCCAATTTTACAGTTTCTGCCCACTTTAGAGCAGCCTCAGCTACTATTTCTAAATCAGCCTTCTCACCGGGCTTTAAATCGAAATAAAGAGAAATACTGTTTCCGTCAGCCATAACAACTCCCCCACAACCTTAAGGCTATGAGATTGGCCTACTACTCGCCTCACGTCAACACCGTGCGTCAAGGGGATAAACCTGAATTAAATTGTAATTCGCAAGGTGAATCTTAGATTTTGTCATCCAAGAGTAGGGCAAGGTTTCGTGCATGGGCTCGTTCCACGGGGGCGCGCTCACCCGCGTCCATGGGCTCGTTCCCGCAATCATACGTGCATGGGCTCGTTTGCGCGGAACCAGTCGTGCATGGGGTCGTTCCAAGGTCGAGCTCAATAAAGAAAACCACAAACCAAAAAGCCTGCTAAATTTTGTCTTGAGTAAATTAGGCAATCACGGAGACCACGTCGCATGTCGACCGGAGAGAAAAACCTGGAGGTGTTGCTGGCGTCGCTCGACCCGGCGCTCGATCCAGAACTGTATGTGTTTGGCTCTCTTCCCGTGTCCGAGGGCGCGCGTCTGGCCGGTTTAAATCCACTCGCCTCGTTCCAGGAAGATGAGGGGCTTTCCGTCATTCTGAGCCAGGCCGATGCTGTCAAAGCTGGCCTGCCAGATGCGCCGGTTTTTCAGCGCATTACGGTGCGTGTGCAGTCCAGTTTGGAAGCGGTTGGGCTGACCGCCGCTGTTGCGGCTTGTCTCGCGGGGCAGGGACTCCCAGCCAATATCGTTGCTGCGACCTTCCATGATCATGTTTTCGTCCCAGCCGCGCGCGCCGAAGAAGCTCTTGAGGCGCTGAGAACATTATCGGCCTCGCAGGCTGAAACCTGATGTCGTAAAGCTCCGAACCAAAGAGTTTTTATAGGGTTTTAGCCGCTCAATCTCAGCGATTGCTGGGTCACTTCTCGCGTCAGAAGTGTTGCGAGAATGTCCCAGGCGGCAAGAGAATCCGGATTTACCGGATTCACGTTTGTATCGTTTGCATTGCAGCAATAACATTTCCGTCATAAATCCAAAAACATGCCGTTCATCGCAATAATCAATAATTCAAGAGGAAAACAACATGCGGCGACCTTACAAGCTTCTCTCGACAGCCCTTCTGACTACCACCGCCATGACTGGCGTGACCATGGTGCCGAACACAGCGGTTCAGGCCCAGCAGTCGGCGATGGCTTTGGAAGAGATCGTCGTGACGGCCACCCGCCGCGCCGAAAGCGTGCAGGATATTCCCATCAACATCACAGCCGTTGCCGCGGGTGATATCGAGAAACTGCGCCTCAACAATGTTGCTGAACTGGCGCGTTGGGTCCCTGGTTTGAACCTGACCGATCAAGGCCCACGCGGCGGCAACCAACTGTCGGTGCGCGGTCTGAATACAGACTCCTTGAACGCCTCAGAATTTCTCGACAACGGCAACGGCGACACAGTCGCCACCTACATCGGTGAGATTCCGCTGTACCTCGATCTCAAGCTCTACGATATGGAGCGTGTGGAAGTCCTGATTGGCCCACAAGGCACCCTGTATGGGGCCGGCACCCTGGGCGGTGCGGTGCGGTATATTCCCAACAAGGCAGACCCCTCTGAATTATCCGGTTCTGTGCATGTCAGCAGCTATGATCTGGGTGAGTCGAGCAGTCTTGGCTTCGAGGGTGATATCGTTCTCAACGTACCCCTGATCGAAGACAAAGTGGCCGCGCGCTTGGTTGTGGGGTACCTGGATGATCCAGGTTTCATTGACTATGACTTCCTGGTGCAAAACCCGGGTGTGTCACTTCCCCAGCCTGACTTCACCGACCCCGCTGCGGTCGCAGCCAACCTCACCAGTGTCGAAGATGCCAACGACGAGCAGACGCTCTCAGCGCGTTTGAACCTGCTGTTCAACGTCACGGAGAACTTCGAAGCCAGCTTGAGCTACTACTATCAGGATCAAAAGGCCGGTGGTCGCCAGATTACCCACCGTCGCGCCCTGGGCACGGATGAATATGTTTCCGCGCACCGCTACCTGGAACCCAGTGATCGTAAGAACCAGTTGATCAGCGCAGAGCTGAATTGGGATTTGGGGTGGGCCACGTTGACCTCGGCCACCGGTTACTCCGAATACGATGAACTCGGCCAGCGCGATCAAAGTGATCTGCTGATTGCCTTTGAATATGGCTATGAGTCGTTCCCAGCGTTTGCTGCCTTTACCCGCGAGCAAGCTGACGAAAAGCGCTTCAACCAAGAACTGCGCTTGGTGTCGTCCAATGACGGCCCGTTCAGCTGGATCGTCGGCGCGTTCTACAACGACTTTGAAGGCGATGCGACCAGTGAAGAATTTACACCGGGTATTGCCGAATTCTTCGGGATCGACCGTCCTGATAACCTCGAGTACATCCAGCGCACCCTTCAGAATCTGGAGGAAAAAGCAGTTTTCGGTGAAGTCGGGTACGAGATCACCGATGCCTTCCAAATCACCGTCGGTGGCCGCTATTACGATTACAGTGTGGATGATTCTGTTGGTTTTGACTTACCGCTTCTCAGCGGCGACCCAACGGCCATCAATATTAATTTGGCCCAGAACGTCGTCAGTGATGACGGGTTCCTCTATAAGGTTAACGCGTCCTACCAAATCAACGATGATGTGCTGGTTTACGGCACCGTCAGCGAAGGCTACCGTATTGGCGGCGTCAATGCGGTTCCCGCGTGTCCAACCCCCATTCCTCCAGGACAGAATGTGTGCGCGCTGCCGGATGAAGAGCTGATCAAGCCTGATCAAACTCTGAACAAAGAAATCGGCATCAAGAGTGCTTTTGATGACGGTCGCATCGTTCTCAACGCGTCTCTCTACCACATCGACTGGGATGATATTCAAGTTCAGAGCATCACACAAAATGGCGGCGTACCCATCACTGTGAACGGCGGTAAAGCCGTGAGTAAGGGCTTCGAAGTTTCAGGGCGTGCGGTTCTTAACGATAACTTCGCTGTTACTGGCACCTGGGCCTATGTCGACGCAAAATTGACGGAAGATGCGCCTGGCTTGGTTGATAGTAATGATGCTTTTGATGGCGACCGTCTGGCTGGTACACCGAAGCATTCCGCCAGTGCCTCTCTGGATTATTATCGCACGCTCGGCAATGACTACGAGCTGAACTTCAATTACGGCATGACCTACATCAGCAGCGTTTATACGAAGACCGGTCTGAGAAATAACGGCCAAGTGTTGGCTGGCTTCGCAGTTCACAACACGTCTTTAACGTTGTCCAAAGATCAATGGGAACTCTCGTTGTTTGCAGACAACCTGTTCGATGAGTTTGCAGTGACCTCGGTTCGTCAGGATCTGTCGCTGGTGCGGGACGTTAATGGAGTGGCTCTGCGGCGTTACTTCGAGAACGTGATCCGGCCACGGGTTGTAGGCGTTGAAGCGCGCTATCGCTTCTAATTTCACGCACTACAAAACACAGAAGGGCGCTTCCGTTGGGGGCGCCCTTTTTGTTTGGATCAGCTATATTCTAAGCCGTTGTTGGCAAAGATCTCTGCCGCTTCGCTGAGGTGCTTTTCGAACCGCTTCCATTTGCCTACAGACCCGGCATATATGGGGCTTCTGACCTGCACCGAGCTTGGCGTAGCGACGGCAGCGTCGTTTTCATGGAAAGTTAAACACGCATCCGCCCACTTCAAGTCCAGGTGCGCAATGACGCGCCGTACTTCGAGCTCAAAACCTGACACCAGATTTTCATAGTGAATGTGATGGATTTTGCCTGGGAGCACGGCATCCCAATGATCCATCAGTTTAGTGAACATGACGATGTAGTTCGCGGCGTCTTTCACGTCGTACGAATAGTTGTAATAGGAAAACTCTGTGGCGAAGAGGTGCTTAAAATTGCTCCACAAGGTGTCCATCGGGTTACGGCGTAAGGCTATGATTTTTGCTTTTGGCAAGGCTTTGGCGATATAGCCGATGTTCAGGAAGTTCAACGGCAGCTTATCCGTGAAGAACGGCAGGTCGCCCCGGTGGGCCGCGCTGTCGAACAGGTATCTCTGGCCCAGCGTTTTGAAATCAATAGCTTTGGCGCGCTCTATCGTCTCTGGGTCTAACACGACAGTCGATCTGGTGCCGCTCATCATTTTCAGCAGCACCGGAAAGGTTTGCAACTCACCGGCTGTGTCCACTTCGGGGTGAGAGGTTATAATCCGGTCCACGAGCGTCGTGCCGCTGCGCGGCATACCAACGATGAAGATGGCTTCATCCGTTGGGCCAAACTCTGGCGCAGCCCCTGTGTTCTCTGCCACGTCGTCTGACGTGAAGGCGTCTATCAATCCGTTGAAGATAGCTCTGTCCCGTGCAATGTCGTAGCCTAGGGCTTGCTTATGGGCTGTGTTGGCTGCTTTCAAATGCTCGAAAGCCTCATCATCGCGTCCGACATCTTCACACTCTTTGGCCAGCGCATAACGCAGGTAAAGCGCAGATTTTGGATCACGCGTCGCCGTTAGTATCTGCTCCAGACGTTCAATGTGGTTGCTATCTGCTGTTTGAGTGCGGAGTGACGATAACGCCGTGTGCGCTTTCACAAAGCTAGGGGCCACTTTGATAATATGCTCGTAGTCTTGTTCAGCCGTATCAAAGTCCCCTGTGAACTGGCGGGACGATGCGAGATTAAATCTAAACTGCGGGTGATCTGGCTGTTGGGCGACCGCTGTCTCAAAAATGGGAATTGCAGCCTCATGCTTGCCCACCCGGCTGAAGACGCATCCAATCGTGTCCAGGGTCAAAGCATCTTGAGGGTTGAGCGCCATAGCCTGGCTGGCTGCTTTTAGGGCAGGTTCCATGCGCTTCACGCGGCTGAGAATACGGGCGTAATGGGCCAAGTATTCTGCTGTTTTTCCCAGCTCCAGCGCCGTTTGCACGGCCACAAGCGCATCTGCGACATTGTTTTGGGCATCTTGCACCATGCCCATGAGGAAGAAGCCATCTGGATCAGCCGGTTTTAGCTCTGTTAGCCGCTGACAATAACCCAGTGCCTGGTCCAATTTGCCTTGGTTCAGGCTGGACATGGCTAAGTCACGGGTGCGAGTAAAATCATCCATTGGGGCAGCGCTTTCTGAAGCGATGAGTTAGGCGTGGCTTAGGTCGTCTCGGTGATCGGCGGGATGCCTGATGGAACTGTGCCTTCATGGTGGTGTACGATCAACCACTTGTTCTCAATACGCCGAAATACATCAGTGATGCGCACGCGGCCTTCAGCGGCATTTGGCGGCTGATACGCATAGTGCAGGTAATACATGGCGATGGCCGTATTCTCCCAGACACTTACCTCTGGCGCTTCAAGGCTCAAGCTGAGGGGGCCACGGGCTTGCATTTGCTTTTGATCTTCAGCGTGAAAGGCATCACGTTCTTTTCTGCCGCGAATGAGGTGAGGCGTGAAAACGTCCCAAACGGTTGCATCAGGGTGCATATGCCCTTCAATGCCGTCAGGGTCGTGATCTTCAAAAGCGGTAAAGATGCTACGAATAATACCAGATATTTTCTCAGCTTCGGTTTCGCTGTCGTTTGCCACGCCTAGGCTCTCCCTTAAGGTCTAATCTCATCTACATTACTCATCTATCAGCTTGAAGCGTTCTCTCGTCATTTGGTCATCGCATGAATGACCCTTGCCTTTCTCTCTTGCCCATAAGCGGCTCATATGTCTCTTTGGAACAACAAATATATGAGAGATGATCTGGATATATCACCTCTGTCTTCTTATTTAACATAATGAGGTTTCACATGACTGATGTTCAAGGTTGGAGAAAAAAGTTCGGCGTTCTTGGTCCATCCACCAATACGATCGTCCAGCCAGATTTTGATGGTATGCGCCCCGCCGGGGTTACCAACCACTACAGCCGGATTTTCACGCCGAACTCCCAGGCCATCAGCAATGAGACATTTCTTGCCGGGACCACAAAGATTTCAGAAGGCGTAATCGACGCCGTAAAAAGTGTAATGACCTGTTCGCCCGACTATCTGGTTATGGGGATGTCGGCGATCACCTTTTATGATGGCATAGAGGGGGCCAATGCTTTTGAAAAAAAGGTCATAGAGCAATCCGGCGTTAAAATCAGTATCGGGTCTCACGCAACGTCTGCGGCGCTCAACGCCTATGGAAACATAAAAAAGATATCGTTTGTGTCGCCTTACTACCCGGTCGCGAATGCCGAAGTGAAACGTTACTTCGAAGAGTGCGGCTTTGAGGTGGTGCGTGATATTTGCCTGCAATGTCCAAGCTGGACGGCGATTGCTGAAGTGCCAGAAGATCATCTCCGCGGTCTTATCCGTGATGAATTAGACGGCGATGACGTGGATGCCATTGTGCAAGTGGGAACCAACCTCAGCATGGTGCGTTTGGCAGCTGAAGCAGAGACCTGGCTGGGCAAGCCGGTCATTGCGATTAATACGGCGACGTATTGGCATGCGCTGCGCGCCAATGGCATTAAAGACCAAATGGATGGCTTCGGACGTTTGTTGTCGGACTTCTAAAGCGAAATAATGACTAAGTATTAGGCAGGACGGAGCAAAAGCATGAAGGTTCTGGTCACAGGGGCGCATGGGCGAACGGGCAAGCCCGTTGTTAAAGCGCTCAGTGCGAAAGGGGCGTCTGTAATCGCTTTCGTGCGGGACTCGGCGCAAGAAGCTGAAATGACGGCGCTCGGCGCGAGCGGCATTGCGGTCGGAGATATGGATGATCCAACAACAATTGCACCTGCTGTTGCAGGGTGTGACGCTATTGTTCATATCGGCCCACCCATGCACCCAGACGAAAAAACCATGACGTCGCACTTTATTCAGGCTGCGAAGGACGCCGGACTTTCTAAATTTGTCTATTACTCGGTCATGCACCCCTTACGCCGGGAAGTTCGCCACCACAGTTTAAAGCTGGATACGGAAGAACTGCTGATCGAATCCGGCATGCCTTATTCCATCGTGCAACCCATGCGCTATATGCAGCACTTAGAGCCTATTTGGAAAAGGGTGATGGAAGAGGGCATACATGCAATGCCTTTTAATACAGAAGTCAAATTCAGCGTTGTGGATCTTCTTGACCTTGCCGAGGCAACCGCCAACGTCACGCTGGATGATGGCTGGCTGTATGGAACCTATGAACTGGCCGGACCTGAGGCGCTCAGCCAGACAGATATGGCAAGGGTAATTCAAGACGTAACGGGCAAGTCGGTCAAAGCCGAACAGGTGCCAACGTCAACGATGCAAGAGAAGGCCCGCGCCGCTGGGGCTTCTGAAGATCGTGTAAAGCAAATGACGATCATGAATGAGCATTACGATGCTTATGGGTTTTTGGGGAATTCGAGAATCCTAAAACTGATTCTTGGGCGAGCCCCCACTTCATTTGCCGACTATGTGGCCAGACTTACAAAATAAGTCGGGGCGTGTAACGTTTCCGGTTCTCGCGCCGGCAAAAATTACGCAATTATTACAGTATGTTGCTCAGTGCTTTGCCCTGCTGTTTTTTGTCAAAACGTTTGTGCATCGCTACAAAGGCGCGAATAGTTCTGATGTTGCTTCTCATTTCATGGCACAATGCCCCTGTTAAGTCGGTGCTTTAGAAACGATGCCAATGCGCTAATAATTAACAAACATGTTCTTTGCGGTACGCAAGAGCAGAACGTGAAATCACTGCCTGCGAGTAGTAAATAAATTACTGTTATGAAGAAAATCGCTCCTTTAGAAAGTCTCTTTCATAAACTTGGCGACCTCAGGACTACACCGCGCAAAGGTGTGGTGATGGTTGTTATGCGGGCGGCTGGTTGCATCACCGGCGATGGTGAAGTTGATGGCCTGACTCAAAATTTAGATCTTGTTCTTAAGCGCTTAACAGAAAACGCCCGTGGCGAAGTTTATCGTTTGCACACACTCGACTATGCGTTTTTGCTGAATGAAACGGAGGCCGGCGCGCGCGAATTTATTCCAAATCTTCGGGTTGCGCTTTTTAAGATTATGTCGCGCCTTGGGGCGGGGCAGGGGAAAGCAGACGGTGACGGCCTTATCCTTGAGCACTACAAGCTTGAAACCAGTTTTGCCGATGCCGCAAAGCTTGTCATTGGTTATATCAAAGCCGCAAGAGAGTTAAAAAATGCCTCAAACGGTCAAGGCCAGCGTTTGCTGACTCAACAAGATCTGAAAGCTGTCATAGATGCCTATCGCGAACTTGGTTCAGCCAAATTTCTGCAGACTTACGCGCGTGGGCAAAAAATTTGTGTTACGCCAGAAAAAGGGCCAATCAAATCGAAGATGACCGAGTATTTCATCAGTATCGATTTATTGAGCAAGCCGTTCTTTGAGGGAGTTAACTTAAAGGCCAGTGGTGATCGATTTGTCGAACTGACGAAAATCCTTGATAGCATTATGCTGAATTCATTTGAGACGCTGTCAAAGGCCGTCAAAGGGCAGCCGATCTCGATAAATCTCAATATCCCTAGTATTTTCAGTAAGGCGTTCGATAATTTTATTGCCAGAACGCCGCCAGAAATTATGCGCACCGTGGTGGTTGAGTTCACCCAAGAAGACGTTGTTTTAAACTATGACGGCTATGCCATCGCGCGGGACCATCTAAGATCCAAGGGGGCTCAAATTGCCATAGACCAAATTTCGCCATCGGCTATTGGCCTCGTGAACATCGATTTTTTGGAAGCGCAGATGGCCAAATTGCACTGGCAAGAAGACGCAGAAGATGAGCTATACGATAAGCAAGAATTTATAGATAAACTTCGCAGGCTTGGTATCCGTCCAGTCCTCAGTCGCGTTGACCAAGAACGTGCACGGGATGTTGGTGCCGATTTAGGGATCGAAATGTATCAGGGTTTTCTGATCGATAGCATGATCAAGCAAGCGAAAGCTGTCGCCTAGCAGGTGACGAAGTTCTGATCACCAATCCCTAAAGTTCACCGGATAGATTGTAGTCTTTCCAGTAGACGATTTTTCCGCCACGCACCAAAAAGACACCGACCACATGAAAGTGATTGTCAGGAGCGTTGGACCCTTCTGCGCGAATAAAATGATCAATTCGTTCATTTATAACGATGTCACCCATGACACTAGAGCGAAGCATCTCCCAGTCGATTTCGGCCATGCCCGCCATAAACGGTTTGAGTTGGGCGCTGAACTCGGCCACCCCATTGATAGGGGGGCGACCTTCAAACATGTGGTATTCGATGTCGTCTGACAAATAGGATGCCAGCTGATCTGCATCCCGAGTGGCCCAAGCGGCACAGAAATCATTTACGATATTCTCTTTTTCAACCTCTAAGGCAGGAACGGCTTCTGGGCCAGCAGCTTTGGTTTGGGTGCTAAAAGCTAGCGCAAGGCCAGCGCCTATACCTGTAAAGGCAGTGCGGCGATCCAAACGTAGGTTTTCCGTGTCATTGATCATCTTGTTTTCCCCAGTTCTGCATGGCTGTAGTAGCTCTCTTTCTATCCCTAAACTCAACACCACAGCATGACCTGACCGGCAAATGGTTTAGATGAAAACACCTTGTCTTCGTCTCATTTAGATTTGATGCTATAAGATGAATTAAATACACCTACGTACTATCTGTGAATGAGCATCAGGATGCCAGCTGATTACATCAATGCGTTTAACGCGCCGGTTAAGCTAGACCCCAAAACAACCGCACTATTGGTCGTTGATATGCAGTATGCGACGGGAAGTCGCACGCATGGACTTGGTAAAATGCTGCAAGAGCAGGGCCGTCTTGATGAGGCCGACTACCGTTTTAACCGTATTGACGAACTTGTCATTCCCAATAGCCAAAAGTTGTTAAACGCCTTTCGCGGCGCAGGTGCCCGGGTTGTTTACGTGACGTATGGCGCGGAGTTATCGGATTGCTCAGACGTGCCAAATCATATTCGGGCGTTGGTGAAAGCCACAAATAATATTGAAGGTCAAAAAGAACACGAGATCGTTGAGGCTTTAGCGCCACAAGACAATGAAACCGTCTTAAACAAGGTGACCATGGGGGCCTTTGGATCGACAGGAATTGAAAGCCGGTTGCGGGCCATGGGTGTGGCAGAAATCGTTGCGGTCGGGGTGTCGACCAATAACTGCGTGGGGATGACGGCCATGGAAGCCTCAGATCGTGGTTTTGGCGTGGTGCTGGTCTCAGATGCCACCGGCACCTGCGATGATGATGCTCAGGCGGCATTTGAAGCCATGTTCTTACGCCTCTGGGGCCGGGTGATGACAACATCAGACGTCATCGCAGAACTTGGCGGTAAGGTTTCTCAAGCAGCGGAATAACTATTCTGACCGTTACTGGCGGCCAGAAGTCAACTTGAAGAGACGATGCGTTGATCTGATATAAGATTAAAGACAAAGTTTTGGAGTGATAAACATGTTCTTTGCATCTCGTAAAAAGCTAGAGATCCCCAGTCCACAGGACGCTTTACCTGGTCGGGACAAGGCAATGCCAGTCGCGGCTGTGCACTTCGTGAATGGCAACCCACTAAAGGCCCCTTTCCCAGAGGGCCTCGAACAGGTTGTGTTCGGCCTGGGATGCTTTTGGGGGGCAGAGCGTAAGTTTTGGGAAGTCGATGGAGTCTACAGCACCGCTGCTGGCTATACGGCCGGATATACGCCCAATCCCAGTTATGAAGAAGTCTGTTCTGGGCTCACGGGCCATAATGAAGTCGTGCTCGTCGTTTTTGATCCCACCAAGGTAAGTTTCTCAGAGTTATTGAAGGTTTTCTGGGAGTCTCATAATCCGACGCAAGGCATGCGTCAGGGCAATGATACAGGAACACAGTATCGTTCGGGTATTTACACGACGACCCTGCAACAGCGTGAGGCGGCTGAGAAATCTCAAGAGGCTTATGCTAGAGCTTTGGGGAAGGCTGGCTACGGCGCGATTACGACCGAAGTGTTAGAGTTGCAAACATTTTACTATGCTGAGGATTATCATCAGCAATATCTCGCTAAGAATCCTGCTGGCTACTGCGGCCTCGGCGGCACAAATGTGTCATGCCCCGCGTTAGCTGCTGAATAAAGGGCTCAATCGCGCTTAGTATTTCTTAGCAGGTCAATCGAGAAAGTAAACCGGCCAGCCGGATGCTCACTGACGGAGACTTCAAACACACGGCCTGTTTTATCTTTATAACGCCGCACAATAATGAGCGTCGGGCTACCGGCTTCAACACCCATTGCCCAGGCTTTGGATTCTTTTATGGAGCCCGCGTAGAGGTCCATGGTGACTTCCTCGGCAACGATACCGAATTCTTTCTCTATGACCATGAAGACGGGCTTCGTATCCTTGCCAATTTGATCCGCCAAAGACTTATGTTCTGGGCGAACGTAGACGTCTGTCCAGCAGATTGGAGATTTCTCATCAAGATATCGAATGGCTTCAATTTTATGCCATGTCTCTCCAACTTCGCCAGAAATAACGGGGGCGAGTGCTGCATCAAGAACAACCGAAGCCGATGTTTTTAATTGCAGTTGAGTCTCAAACGAGTACTGCAACAGCTCTTCTATGGAATTAAGCTTTTGCACAAACATGATCGTCGGATTCTTTGAGACGACGACCGTACCAGACCCTTGCCGTCTCAACACCATTCCGTTGTCAATCAACCGCCGAAGGGCTTCCCGCACTGTGAAGCGGCTGACATTGAAGCGATTACAGAGTTCCAACTCCGTGGGCATCCTGGTGCCGACGGGATAGGTATCAGCCTCAATTTCTCGCTGGAGGGCTTCAGCTAGTTCTAGGTAAAGCGGTCCCTTAGCGGTTTTTGACGACGTGGGGCTTTTGGGGTCGCGTTTTACCATCGTTCTCTTACAAACAGCGCCAATGAGCAGTTTTAAGTGTCTCAGTATTTTGTCTAGTCGTCCGGACAAATAATAAATTGTCTGTACATCTTATCTTAGATACATTGCCTGACCAGACAAAATGGAAATTTGTCTGCATGTTATGCCCTCAAACCTATACGGAAAGAGCCAATGGCACTGAAAGAGGAGAAGTTTGATGAGTCTGATGACCGCCTGATCTTGGACAGTATTCAGAAATGGCTGGAACGGGACGTCGCACCCCATGCCATGGAACTGGAGCATTCAGACACCTACCCCCAGGAAATGGTTGAGCAAATGAAGGCCATGGGGTTTTTTGGCGCGACGATAGGGCAGGAGTGGGGCGGGTTAGGTTTATCAGCCTCTACCTATGCCAAAGTCGTCACTATGGTGTCTGAGGTCTGGATGTCCCTGACTGGGATTTTCAATTCACATCTTATGATGGCGACTGCGGTTGAGAAATTCGGAACTGATGCACAGAAACAACGCTTTTTGCCCCGCTTCGTCACCGGGGAACTGCGCGGTGGAACCGGTCTGACAGAACCTGATGCAGGAACGGATTTGCAGGGCATTCGCACACGTGCGGTGCGGGACGGTGATGACTACATTATCAACGGCACGAAGACATGGATTACAAACTCTATAGAAGGCAGTTGCTTCGCCTTGCTCACCAAGACAGACCCAAAGGCTGATCCTGCACGCAAGGGCATGAGCTTCTTCATTGTTGAAAAAGGGCCTGGCTTTAAGATCTCCAGACGTCTTGAGAAACTTGGTTATAAAGGCATTGATTCCGGGGAGATGGTTTTTGAAGACTTTCGCGTACCGGCAGATAATCTGATTGGTGGTGTTGAAGGGCAAGGCTTCTATCAGGCGGTTGGTGGTCTTGAACTTGGACGGATCAATGTGGCGGCGCGCTCTGTAGGAATTGCAAAGCGAGCTCTTGATGAATCCGTCAAGTACAGCCAGCAGCGGTCGACTTTTGGCAAGCCGATCAGCCAGCATCAGGCCATTCAGCTCAAGCTGGCTGAGATGGCAACGCGTTACGAAGCTTCACGGCTTCTGGTTGAGCAGGCTGCCACAGCTTATGACGAAGGTCGACGGTGTGATCTTGAAGCTGGGATGGCCAAGTACTTCTCATCTGAATCTGCCATTGAGAACTCCTTAGAAGCGATGCGCATTCATGGCGGATACGGCTACTCCAAGGAGTTTGTGGTCGAGCGGCTGTATCGTGATGCGCCTTTGATGGCGATTGGTGAAGGGACCAACGAGATGCAAAAAATCATCATTGCGCGTCAGCTTGTTGAACGGAATAAAATCTGATGCACCTGCCCTTAGAAGGTATACGCATCCTTGCGATTGAACAGTATGGCGCTGGGCCATATTGCTCGATGTTTCTGGCTGATATGGGTGCCGAGGTTATAAAGATCGAGAACCCATCAACCGGCGGAGATTTTGCCCGGGATACAGGGCCATACTTTCTCGGGGAACATGACAGCCAATACTATCAGGCTTTTAACCTTAACAAACGCAGTTTGACGTTAGATCTTAAGTCAGAAGCAGGCCGCGAAATACTTCATAAACTGGTTAAAGAATCTGACGCGATCATTAATAATATGCGCGGCAATCAGCCGGCTAAGCTTGGCCTAGATTACGCGGCTTTAAAGTCCATAAACCCTAAAATCGTTTGCGGTCATATTTCTGCTTATGGGCGGAATAACAGCCGTGAAGCTTGGCCAGGTTATGACTACCTTATGCAGGCCGAGGCAGGCTTCTTATCCGTGACAGGTGAGCCGGATGGCCCGCCTGCGAGGTTCGGCCTGTCAATTATTGATTTCATGACGGGGATGATGTTGGCCTATGGCGTAACGGCGGCCATAATAAAAGCGCAGAAAGCAGGCGAGGGTGGGGACGTTGACGCCAGTTTACTTGATACGGCCCTGCATCAACTGACCTACCCAGGAATCTGGTACCTAAATGAAGGGCTGAAGACCGGCAGAAGTCCGCGCGGCGCTCATCCCTCTGTAACGCCGAGCCAATTGGTGAAAACCGCGGACGGCTGGCTGTTTATCATGTGTCAGAACCCGCGGTTCTGGAACTTGATGATCGACGGTTTAGGACGATCTGATTTGGGGCGGAACCCAAAGTATGCTGACCTCACTGCGCGCCTCAAGAACCGCGCGCAGTTGACCGACGAGCTAGATGCAATTTTTTCGCAAAAATCGACAGAGGCGTGGGTTGAGCAATTTAAGGGTGTCCTGCCTATCTCACCAGTATATGACATCGCACAGGCGCTGGATAATCCATTTCTTGATGAGATCGATATGATCGCTGAGGTGGATCACCCCGACCGGCCGAATCTGCGTGTGTTACACAATCCAATTAAACTCGACGGCCAACGCCTTCCTGTGAAAAGCGCCCCTAAATTGGGCGCAGATACAGATGCCATTCTGTCCGATCTTGGCTATTCAGCGGATGTCATTGCTGATTTGCGACGCTCGAAAACGATCTAACGCTGACCAAGCACCCCAGGAGAAATACGATGAAACTTGAAGGCCTGCGCGTGATTGATCTTTCGATGTATCTGCCTGGTCCTCATTTAACTCTCATGATGGCGGATCACGGTGCAGATGTTTTGCGTGTCGAGCCGCCGGGTGGGGAGCCCGCACGCAAATACGGCCCTTTTCAAGCGGGACATTCTGTTTGGTTTCGCAATACCCATCGCGGAAAAAAAAGCATCTGTCTTAACTTGAAAGACGACGAAGACCGCGAGGTTTTACTAAAATTATGTGAGACAGCAGACGTGTTTGTTGAAGCGTTCCGCCCTGGCGTCGTTAAGCGTCTCGGCGTTGATTATGAATCTGTCAAAGCGCGCAACCCAAAGATTGTCTATTGCTCTGTATCGGCCTTTGGCCAAACGGGCCCGCTGTCTGGAAAGCCCACGCATGATATGGGCGCACAGGCTCTGACCGGCCTGTTGGCCTTAAATGATAACGGAGATGGCAAGCCGGTGGTTCCTGGCTTGCCAGGCGCGGATATGGGGGCATCTCTGATTGGGCTAGCAGGAATCATGATGGCATTGTACCGTCGCCAGATCACAGGCGAGGGCGACTATGTCGATGCTTCCATGTACGACAGCCTCCTGTCGTGGACAGCGCATTTGTCTGGGTCTGTGCTCGCAGAAAACAAAGCCCCCACGACGCGAGAAGGGCGCTCTATTGGTGGAGCGGCTTTTTATAATGTGTACGAAACGCGAGATGGCCGATTTATTGCGCTTACAGGTCGCGAGCCCAAGTTCGTTAAAAACTTGCTGACTAAAATTAATTTAGAGCACTTGATCGAAGTCTGCAGCGCTGACGATTGTGTTGCACAGAAGACAGCAAAAAAAGAAATTGCCGGGACCTTCAAGACCAAAACACAACAAGAATGGATCGAGATCCTGGAGCCACTGGATCTATCTTGGGCTCCAGTGCTCGATATGGCGGAAGCCTTTCAGCTAGAGCATGCAAAAGCCCGCGGCATGATTATTCAAGATGATGCAGGGATTACGCACGTTGGAAATCCGATCAAATTTAAAGAAGAACCAGCTGTGCTTAGGTTTGATGTGCCTGAGTTAAATTAAAACATACCGTGACCGACTAGAAGGGTCCCGAAAACCAATCACCGGGGACGTCATGTGGGTGAGTCCTTGATTTTGCAAGAGGTGTTGTATCAATCTCAAGCTTCACCATTTCTGAAACTCGGGCAACGATATGTTCTGCTCTTACATGGTAGTTTTCTGTAAGAGCTGGACTCGTCGCTTCTGGGAAGTCCGGCATGGCAAGCCTTTCAGGTGGAGCTTGTAGATCGGTCCAGCAGTCTTTCGTGACTTTGGCAACGATCTCTCCCGAGAGAGAGCCAGTCAAGCTGGCTGTATCCAACACCAGAAGTTTACCCGTTTTCTTAACGGACTTCTCAATACTGTCCCAATCAATTGGCCTCACAGTTCTGAGGTCAATCAAATCACACTTTACGCCGTGATTTTTTAAGAAATCCACAGCGTGCAGCGCCTCAATGGTCATATATGACATCGAGACGATTGTGGCGGCATCACCTTCTCTTAGCGTGCGGGCTTCACCCAGCCTTATAGTTTTGTCGTCATTTAGCGCATTCGTTTTTAAGTTGTGGAGCCAACGATGCTCCAAAAAGATCACGGGATCATTATCAAAGATTGAGGCGAGCAGCAGACCTTTGGCATCCTCTGCTGTTGACGGCATAACCACTTTTAAACCCGGCACCTGTGCAAACATGGACTGAAGGTTTTGAGAATGCGTTGGCCCTTGTCCCCAGCCTCTACCAATAATCATTCTTACTGTTAACGGAACACCGCGCTTGCCACCAAACATGAAGCGCCATTTCGAGGCATTATTGACCAGTTGATCCATGGATAAGAGCGCAAAATCAAGACGTTGATGGGTCATGACAGGCCGTAACCCGTTTAGTGCAGCGCCGATGCCAATTCCAGTCATTGCATTCTCTGAGGTTGGCATGTCAAACACACGTTCTGGACCAAATGCCCCTGGCAGTCCTAATGTTGTTCCAAATATTCCCTTGGGATCATCTGCCCCCAAGCCATAACAAATGACAGTGGGGTCTGTTTCCATCGCTTGGTGCAAAGCCATATTAATAGCTTTTGCAAAGGAGATCGTGCTCATGCCGATGCTCCGTCAGTTATCGCAGGTGCATACAGATCGGTATAGGCTTCACTTGCCTCTGGAAAGTCGGAATCTTCTGCAAATTGGAAGGCAGCTTCAACTTCTAGATGGATTTCTTTGTCTATTTTATTTTCAAGTGAAGAATTCAGTGCTCCATTTTCTTCGAGCGTTGACCTCAGACGAGTCAAAGGATCTTTTGCTTTCCAATCATTGAATTCTTCCTCTGTGCGGTACCCTATGTCGTTATCGTAAAATGGGCCGCAATGTTCCCGCCACCTGTATGTGGAAAATTCGAGAAACTGGGGACCCTGGCCGGCACGAATTTTTCCAATGGCATCTAGGGTAATTTGATAAACAGAACTCGCATCGTTGCCATCGCTAGACTGAGAACTGATACCAAGACCTTTAACCATATCTGCAATTGATCGCCCAGGCGGTTGGCGAACAGATAAAGGCGAGTATACCGAGTAGAGATTGTTCTCACACACAAACAGAACTGGAAGGTTCTTGAGTACAGCAAAATTGACAGACTCAAAGAAAACGCCAGCTTCTACCACAGCGTCTCCATGGAAGACGCAGCTAACCTGTTTGTGTTTTTTTAGTTTGATGCCGTAAGCTAACCCGACACCCACAGGGACTGTTCCTGCGACGATAGCCGTGCTTCCCATGAAACCAACATCTTCGTCGATTAGGTGCATTGAGCCACCTTTTCCGCTGCAGCAACCGGTCGCTTTGCCATAGATTTCGGCTAGCATGGCTTGGAGACTGCCGCCCTTGCCCAAATAGTGTGCATGGGCCCGGTGACCACTGACGGCTAGGTCATCCTTGGAAAGGGCCAATCCGACGGCGGCGGCGACACCTTCTTGACCTATAGATAAATGAGTTGGGCAGCGCATTTTGCCTTCAGGATAGCGCCGCGCGATCTCTTCTTCGACATGCCGTATTCTCTTAATGCGGCGGAGAAGTTCTAGTTGCGTATCTATACTCAAGGGACGAACCAATAGTAGTCGCCTGTATATCCGATTTCATTGAAGAAAGACTTCCATTCGTCAACATGCATAATCGTTTTGGCGGTAAGATTCCAAAGATACATGCGTTCTTTCTCTTCATCATCCCGATAGGCATCTACCGTAATGTAGGATCCAATCCGGCTGACCCGCTCAATTTCTTGCAAGGCTTTTGCACATTCGTCTCTCTCCAAATTATGAACCGTGTTTATGCAAATCGTGACGTCAAAGGCGTTGTTTTTAAAAGGAAGCTCACGCGCGTCTCCCACTTGAGTGAAAGGGCGCATGTCTTCTATTGTGTTTTCTATCGCGTATTCGGAGACATCAACGCCGTGGACTTTTATACCCGGAATAATCTCGGAAAAGTCGTGCAGCATAAAGCCTTTTGCACACCCAACATCTAATACAGAACTGATGTTGGTGAGATTGAAATGTTCTTGAAAGGTTGGAACAACAGGTTGCCAGAAACGTGATTGATAGGAAAAACCACCATAGCCATGCCGTCGATCACCATCAAAGAAGTCCTTACCAAATTTCCTGGCAATGGCTCTGTCTTCTTCACTTTTTTCTGCGCCACGTTCCTTAACGTCTCGTTTAGTTCGAGGATAGTTAACAAGCAGATCTATCTCTTTGCCCATGCGGCAAACTCCTAAGCTTTATGTATGTAGTCATGCGGTTGATGAGTGAGGTCGTCAAGCCATTGCTCTACCCACGCAATTGTCTCAGAGATTCCGTCCTCAAGCAAAATTTCATCTGTCCAATTGAGTTCTGTGCGAAGCTTTGTACTGTTTAATTGATATGACGCATCTTTACCGAGCCGTTCATCTGCGACTTCGACAGCGTCATTAAAATTGATGCCCATTCTCTCACAGATCATCTCAACGAGCGCTCGGATACTAATGATACCGTCTGTGGAGATATGATAGGTTTCGCCGAGAGACCCATTCATCAAAATTTTGAATGTTGCTCTTGCCACATCATTCATATGAATAAAGGAACGCTCGGATGTTCCGCCGCCATGCAACTGAAGTTTTTTTCCTAGTTTACAGAAGAGTATGGTTCGGGGAATAATTCTGTAAAGTTGTTGGCCAGGTCCAAATACATTTGCGGCTCGGGTTGATAAGACCGGAAACTCATAAGCATCATAGAATGATTTGAGGCTCATATCAGCTGCCGCACGTGATACTGCATAAGGTGTGCTTGGATTAAACGGTGTTGTTTCGTCAATGAAGTTTTCTGTGCTTCCGTAAACTTCCGGAGTGGTGACATGAAGGTAACGCTCCAGAAAGTCGAGTTTTCTGATGCAATCGTGGAATTTGATTGTCGAGACAGCATTGGTCATGAACCATTGCTCAGGTTGCCGCCAACTTTCTGCAACCATGCCCTGAGCCGCAAAGTTGATTATGTGAGTGATTTTTTCTTGGCGTATAAGGGCTTCAAAGGCATTGAGGTCGTTGTTTAGGTCGAGCTGATGAAATTGAAAATCACCAGATTTCTTATTCCACTTATAGGGCAGAAATGCATCGTGTGGTTCAGGTGACCGACTTGCACCGAATACGCATAGCCCTTGCTCCAATAGATGGGAAACAAATGTGGCGCCTGAAAATGAATTGCTTCCCAGCACGAGAGCTTTGGTCATCGGTTACACCCTATCGTAAATCGCGAGAGCCAATTTCGATCTACAAGTCAAAATCAACGAGACACCGACCGGCTGACTCACCTGACCTCATCATGCGTATTAAATCATTAATTTCTATAAGAGGCGCAACCTCGGTAATGATATCATTCAAATCAATACCTTTTGATTCTGTGAGGCCCATATAGCGCGGTATGTCCTCATGGGGGATGGCTTCTCCGCCATGGGAGCCTGTGATTGATTTCCCGAAATGGAGGGGGAGTGTGTACAGTAACGCTTGGTCGCCTGCTTTTGGGACTCCGACCAGTACAACACGCCCATGAGGCCCAATGATATTGTAACCTCGACCAACCACCTCAGTGTTTCCCGTGTTATCAATAAATATATCTAGTTGGTCTGCAGACAGGGCTGCTTCTATTTGCTGCCAAGGGTCCTGTTTAGATCCGTCAATCGTATGAGTCGCGCCGCATTTTTTTGCAAGATCCAATCTGTTGCTGTAGCGGTCCACCGCAATGATTTTTTTGGCTCCTGCGAGAGCAGCACCCTGCACGATATTCAGCCCTATCCCGCCGGCGCCAAAGACAACCACGGACTGCCCCAATTTAATACCTGACTTATTGTCAATGACACCAAATCCGGTCGTTACCGCACAGCCATACAGCGCTGCAATTTTCATATCGATCGTGTTTGGAATAACTGTCAGTCTATTTTCTGAAACTATGGCCAGTTCATTAAAAGTTGTCACCCAACCAGCGTTAACTTTTTTGCCGTTAGCTGAATATTTTGCGGGAGTGGCCTGAATGCCAAGTGAGGGCCTCCAGTGAAGAACGACGGCGTCTCCCGCAGCGACCGTTGTTACTCCTGGTCCAATTTGTTCTACATACCCAGCGCCCTCGTGGCCTAGCAAGTGAGGTAGCCAGCGGTCAGGGCCTTTTACTCCATCTATTTCACCAATTTGAGAACCACAGATGCCGCTGTACCTTAGTTTTACGAGAACTTGGCCTACTTCAAGTGTGCCCGGTAGTTCAATGTCTTCAATGACTAAATCAGATTTGAGTTCTGTCAGAACAGCGGCTTTGAAGTTTGAGCGAGAGGAACCTAACATGCGGGATGCTTCCAAAAGAGTTTCGTTGTTGTCAGGGTGCGTTTGTGCTGGTGGTGAAGCAGGTCAGGCCACCAATTTTTTGCTCATCCATTTTAGACAATAAAACCGATCTTCATCTTTAAGCTTTCCAGAGTCAAAAGCGTCTGCGATCTCATTGATCGCGTCGCTGACTGTTTTTTTCGGCTTGAAGCCTGTCGCTAATAGTTTATCTGAATTAACGCGATAGGAGCGAGGATCATTGGAGGGTTGAATGTCAATGCGGGTCTGGATTCTTGCCGCGATCATTTCAGCAATCTCTAGAATGGATAAATTTTCAAATCCCGCGTTATAGACACCTTGAATGTCAGGCCTATCAAGTAAATAAATGTACAGGTCTGTTATATCGTCGATATGAATATTAGGGCGTGTTTGATCCCCGCCCAGCACTGTAATTGCTCCTTTTGTGAGAGCTTGCATCGTTAGCATATTTACAGCGACGTCTAGGCGCATGCGATTTGAGAGGCCACAGACTGTTGCTGGCCGAACAATTTGTATCGCCATATCTTCGGAGTAGCTTAGCAATACGCGTTCTGCGACCATCTTTGTTTTGTTGTACTCAGACAGAGGTACGAGTTCTAAATCCTCAGTGACTTTTTCTTCGTCTTTAAGTCCGTATACACTGCCAGAAGAGGCGTAAATGAATTGCCTTACACCTTGCCTGACAGCTTTGTCTGCGAGCCTCATCGTTGCGAGGCAGGAAATTTCCCAAGTTAACTTAGGATCGAGGTCGCCGCATGGATCGTTGGCCACGGATGAGAGGTGAATTATTGAATCAAAAGATGAAAGATCAAGTTTCTCTGACTCGCGAACATCGAATTCGATCACTTCCAGATTGGGATGCGGCTTTAGGTCATTACCAAACCACATAATATCTAAGCCCGTGACGGAGTGACCCGCGTCCAAGAGTTTGGGAACCAAAACGTTGCCTTTAAAACCGCATGCTCCGGTAACAAGAATATTCATTTTATCGTCCAATAGGGGTCATTTTCGGCCCTTTTCAGGGCTTCTGGATTGCCAATATCTCGGTGGAATTCATCGTTAAAAAATGTGAACCACCTGCTCGCCAGGGGAGGTACCACATCTCTACAGAAATCAGAAGCTTCTGGATGATCTTGTACCCAATCGAGAACCTCTTCTTCCAGCAAAAAAACGGCAGCATTTGCTATGTTTCCAGGAGGGTTCTCAACTTTCTCATGAACTTCGATTACACGCCCCAGATCGTCAAGCGCCAAGATACCGCACTCTCTGGGCGATTCTGTCTGAAAAGTCATAATGGTACCAAGGCATTCCCGATAGCGGGCGTTGTGTGTCTCGATAAATTTGTTCATGTCAAAGACGGAAAGATTGTCTGCATGAGCCACAAAAAACGTACCGTGCCCTCTTAGAAGTCCGGCATTGGCTCTCAGCGTACCAGCCGTACCAAGAATTTCATTTTCGTGGACAAGCTCAATTCTGTTTGACCAAGGACTGTTCCTGCAGAATTCTATTACGAGATCGGGGAGATAATGTGTGTTTACAATTACCTTCTCGATGCCAGAGCCAAGTGTCTTCTCTAGCCAGTGTTGCAGAAGCGGCTTGCCGCGTACTTCGATCAAGCACTTCGGTAAAGTATCAGTCAGTGGGCGGAGACGGGTGCCATAGCCACCTGCTAATAACAATGCTCGATTAGGGGAATTGAGCGTCATTGTAGAGCGTCTAATAGCTCTTCCGCACTTATTGGAATATTGCCCGTACGGGACGTTTGTATGCCAGCGGCGACAGATCCCAGGTATGCGGCCTCCCAGGTGGACGCACCAGATGCCAAAGCCATTGAGCCAACCGTCAACATTGAGTCTCCAGCACCCGATACGTCTCTCGGGTTTTTGTTAAGGGCTGGAATACGATCGGACGTTTGCTCATTCTCTGAGGAAGGGCTCGTTACAACGAATACGCCTGACTCTCCCAACTTTATGAAGGCTGAGTTGCAAGATGACGTTGCGATCAACTGGGTTGCAATTTGTGCCAAACCACTTGTTTGATCTCGTAGTGCCAGCCGAGCTTCAAATTCAGTCGGGGATAATAACTGAGCCTTCTTGAATCGCGAAACGTCACCGATTTGAGAGGATGACTGACTATCTGCCGCTATTATCGCCCCGTTTTTTATGGCTGAAGCGGTGATGCTGTTAACCAAGTCTTGCGGTAGGCACCCGTAGCTGAAATCAGAAAACAAAACTAAGTCAGCATTTTTGCAATCCGCTTCAGCCCTTTCAGCTAAGCTGTGTTGTAATTCTTTTGTAATTTCATGTTGTCTGAGATGGCTGACTCTCAGCATAGTTTTGCCCTGTGCCCGGTAGCGCTGTTTGAGCGTAGTCGGCCTGCTTTGATCTTCGATCAATGTAGCGTTTACATTGAAATCAGATAATTTCTTCGCAGCATCTTGTGCAATTTCATCTCTGCCAACGACTGAAAGAAACCTGACTGATGCACCAAGCATAGCGGCGTGACTGGCGACAATACCTGCCCCGCCAATAAAGCGATCCGTGTGCTGCGGAGTCACGACAAGCGCGGGGTCCTCACGCGACATACCCAACGCTTCACAGGTAACATATTCATCTACGATGAGGTCTCCAACGACCAAGACTTTTAAGCTTGAAAAGGATTTTACTCGCTCAAGCATTGTGCTCGCCGACAAGTTATGACGACTGATATAGTCTGTGGGGTTGAATAGGCGTGTGTTAGACTTTTGATCACTCTCTTTTGAGAGGAGGTCACTGCCGGAATATGTAGCTTCGCCTGCGCTAAAAATAAGCGCCCCACCGTATTTCTCTATCACTTGTTGTTCGATATTATCGGTGTTCTCAAATTCCTTTCCTTTGACGATTACCGCTGGTTTGAGGTCTTCGATAAAAGGAAGGAGTCCATTTTCAAGGATCGCCACCCGGTCAACGATTCCAAGTTCATTAAGAGCGTCTGCTCTCTCCTGCGGGGAAGGGACATCCGTAGAAGGACGATTATTGTATACGCCGACAATAAGCGTATCTCCGCATTCGGCCGCGAATCGCAATAGTCTCACATGGCCGGGATGCAAAGAGTAAAAATTACCTGAGACGAAGACTGTTTTTTTTGTCATTTATTATAGACTTCACGTTAAAAACGCCGAAGACGTAGTTAAAATGTAATTAAAAATACTATAAGCAAGGGTATAGAGGAACTATTCGCAATCCTTGAAAGTAGTCTAAGTGCCGAATTCGGTAAGGACGAGATTTGATATTCCGTCTGCAGTCAACCCAACAGATTCGCAGTGGTCTTCGTAAGATCCGTATGTTCGTAAGAACTTATCTGGAATAGACGCTGAAGCATACTTAGTGCTGGGTATATTTCTGATCGCCCGCAAAACGTCATCTCCAAGGCCGCCTGATGTCATATGCTCCTCTATTACAATGACATGCCGTGTTTTTTCTACGCTAGCTATTATCAGATCAGTATCTAGCGGTCTAACTGTATGGATGTAGATGATCTCTACGTCCCAGCCTTTGCTAGAAAGTATCTCCTTGGCGCCCAATGCACTATTTAGCTGAGGTCCTGTGGCAACAAGTGTAACATCTTTTCCATCAGAGATTTTAATACCTTTGCCAAAAATAATATCTCCGGTTTTAAAGGAAATGCTGTGTTGATTTCCGGGCACGCGAAACACGGTGACCATATCGTTGTCGTACGTTTGCTTAAACAAGCTATCGAATTCGATAGGAGTTGACGGATAGGTTATCTGTACATTTTCTAACGTCTTCAGTAATGCAAAGTCGCCGTAGCAGTGATGTGTGCATCCAAGATAGGCGTAATCGAAAGCACTCCCAACCGTCACAATATTGCCATGCAAGCCATGATAACAGAAGTCTAGTTTGATCTGTTCGAACGCGCGCTCAATGAGGAAGGGGGCTATTGTGTGAATAACGGGAAAGAGACCTGTTCTAGCGAGGCCCGCACCCATGCTCATCATCGTGGGTTCTAGGATACCAGCATTATAGTACCTGCCTGGGCAAGCTTTTGCGAAAGGTTGTAAAATACCATGGCTTATATCTCCGACCATAACGACAAGTTTTTGGTCCGACTGGCCGACATCTAACATCGTGTCGGCGAATTGTTGGCGAACTTGCTTACTGCTCACGATAAGACGTCCATAATAGTCGTGTACTCTTCTTTATTCGGTATACGGTGGTGCCACATACCATGGCCTTCTATCAACGGAACTCCTTTGCCTTTGGTCGTTTTGGCAATAATAGAAGTCGGAATGCCGTCACTTTGGAACGTAACTTGCTCAAATGCGTTCTTCAATTCAGTATTATCATGGCCATCAACAACAATCGTATTCCATCCAAAGGCAGCCCATTTTGCAGGCAGATCATCATGGGGTAGCAACTGCATACCAGATTGGTTCCAATCGACCATCACGCACATTTGCCCCAGCTGTAAATTCCGGGCGACATGGGCGGCTTCCCAAACAGTTCCTTCATGGGACTCACCATCGCCGATTAGAACGAAAATCCTGTTCTCTTGGCCGATAATTCTGTGCCCAAGAGCAATACCGACCGCATAGCAAATGCCGTGTCCAAGTGAGCCTGTTGACGCTTCTGCGCCTGGGACTTTATTAGTATCCGGATGTTCGCCGAGTATTCCATCCTTGCGGCAGAATTGGGCGATATCTTCATCCGTGATAAAACCGTGTTTGTGCAAGTTTACATATAGTGCAAGGCAACCATGCCCCTTGCTGAGAATAAAATAATCCCGCTCGGCCCAGTCAGGATTGCTCGCATCAAAACTGAGGACGTTATCGTAAAGATAGGAAACGATATCCAAGATAGAGAACGCACTGGGAATATGACCGTTATTTCCTCTCACGACCATATTTACAATCTGTCTTCTCAGTTGGAGGTTTAATGCTGTCGTCGCATTTGTCATTGACCGAAGTACCCTCGTCCCTGTCCACCATCAATGGGAACAATACTGCCTGTGTTGAAAGAAGCGAGCTCGGAGCAAAGATATGCAACATAGTTTCCGATCTCTTCGGTTTTACCAAAACGACCTATACGCTGCCGTTCTGTGAGGTATTTTTTGACATGTTCTGGGCGTTCTCTTGATGCTTGATCCCAGTAACCCTTTTCCGTGAAAACGGCACCCGGTAGAATTGCCGAGACGACTACCCCATCGGGGGCTACGACCCCGCCGAAACTTCTGGTGTAAGCTGTTAAAGCCGCCTTCATTGAGCAGTAAGTTACTGGCCCATGATTTTCCATTGCAGAGATTGAAGAAACGTGGACAACGCGACCCCATTTTCTTACCTGCATAGATGGCACTAGAAGCCCATTCAGTTCGACGGCAACTTCAAAGTTAAATCTGTATATTTTTCGCCAGTCCTCCACGGAACAGAATGGATCAGTAATATCAAGAGTCCCGCCCATATTATGGACGATGATATCAACAGGAGCGAAATTATGATTTTCAAGCCGAGTAAAAAGCTCTTGGGGCGCTCCGTCAGGCGTTAAGTCCATTGCTAACCCAAGGTGACCGGATGACGGTCCACCAATACTCTCAACCAAGCTTTCGATGTCTTCTTTTGTTCTCGATACGGCTGCAATCTTAACGCCTTCGCGTGCCAAGCACTCAGCTATTGAGCGACCAAGACCTCTTCCGGCGCCTGTAATAAGTGCCGTTCGGCCTTCAACCATCAAATCCATCAGTGATACCTTGTTTCATTATTACTGGTTGGTCGCGGTTCAGTCAGGCCAAAATCGATCAAATGTTAAGACTAAAACCCGTAATTCAGCCTTAATGACTAATCTTTTAACCCAACTCCAACAGCAAGCAAATAGTGCGCCATAGGGGAAAAGCCCGTATGGACCACTTCGTCATTCATGGAGAAATTAAATACGTTATGAAATCGCCGTGCGATCAAGTCACGAAGCGTATCTGCGCTTTTCAGATTTATGTGCCCTGCTTTACTTCCTGGGGAAGCATAAGCATCAGAAGTGATGTTTGGAGTTCCCAAAATTAATACGGCGTTAGGATTGAGAGCTGAACATATATTGTCAATAAATGTATTTTCATTTGTCGTTGGAATATGCTCAATCACGTCCATTGAAAAGGCAGCGTCAAATTCACCTGGAATGGGTGACTTTGTGACGTCGTGAAGAGCGAAACTCACGCGGTCATTGCCTTCTTTTTTATACCGGGCTTTTGCTTCATCCAACACTAACGGCTCAATATCGACACAGTGAACAGTGCTTGTTGTCTGTAAAACTATAGGTGTTCCAACAGAATCTCCGCAGCCAACCTCAATAACTTTGTCTTTGCCAGCTAGCATTTTTGCAACAAACTTGTATCGAGAAAACAAAAAGCACATGTGACGTGGATCACTTCGCCAAATATGACTCGTCCATGGCCCTAATGTGACGGGACCCAGTTGCTCAAAATCGTCAACTTGGGATTGATTTTGTGGTTCATGTGTCTTGGCTACAATTGTCATTTATACTCCAACACCTAAGATTTAGTCATCGAAGGTTTAGATCAGGTTGAATGGATAAACAATATGTCTTGGCCGGATCTCTAGAAGTTTAGTCATAATAGGCTGAACATTATCTATGGCTGTTATCAGTACTGCCGATTCTTTCATATCGGCTACCTTTGATGATGGAATGATCTTTACCGGAAGATTCCAATACCCTAAACCATCCTTATCAGGATCATCATCAATAATAGCCTCAAAGTTTTTTAAGTCTGTTCCGAGATGATACGCTAATACGGGAAGCATTTGAGCGGCCCCATAACCATAAAGTCGATGACTTTGAGCGATCTCAGCCATTACTAGCTTTGTAGATGATAAATGCTGTTTGAACTGCCTAAAACGTGTTGCTATGACATCATGACTGGGGGGGGTGAATATAAGCTTTTGGTCAGCATTTTCGTTTCCTTTTACAAACGCCATCGCAATAGCACCCCAGTCGTGAAAGTTCTCCCGATGTATAATCAAGCTTGCGCCAACTTGCTTAAGCAGAGCTGTGAAAGATGACAGAGAGAAATAGTGAAGGTGCTGATGGAAAATTTGGTCAAAGCGTCCACGCTCAATCAGATTATCAAAACCAGGAACTTCAAAAATGAAAAGGGCATCTGGGGCCGCAATTTCCATAATACGCGAAAGTACTTTTACGGGCTCAGAAATATGCTCAAGTGTATGCCTGCAAACAATCAAATCTGGTTTGCTAGGGAGCGATTCTGTGGGCAGTTCTTCGAAGTTACAGCCATGCACCTCTATTGATTTATCGGCGTTCTCTGACTCTCTGCCGCGCCAAACAGGATCCACGCCTACGCGATTTTTTGCTGCACCGGCTAATTGAGAAAGTAAAAAGAGATCGTTACAGCCTAAATCTAGTGCACAATTAAATTTGCGTTCCGGTGCTAGAGCATTAAGTACAGAAAGAAAGAATTCCGTACCTCTCCTTGCGGTGGGGCTTGCAGAAGTGCGAAACTTATATTGTGAATCGTATAGTAAGTTTGGTGATAGTTGGACTTGGAGCTGCCCATGACCACAGGTCGCGCAGATTTGCAGTTGTTGATCAATGCCTGGTGGTGTCTGCTTAACTGGCTCTAAGCAATATGTCTCCGTGAGAGGAAGGTTCGGAAGATCAATAGCAACAGTTATATCTCCACCGCATATGGCACAGGACATCATGATCTTTATACTTTCTGCCCCGCGATCAGACGCTGAGGCTATATTTTCTTTGATATCATAGCCTGCGGATAAGGAGGGCTTCATATTCTTGACCAGTGCAGGGTTTTCGGTTGAGGAACAAGGCTTGTCTATCGACTAAAATTAGCGAGGCCTGCCTTCATAATAGTACATCTATAGACTCAAGTGATTAAGCCAAATTTTGTCTATACCAAGCGTACTCAAAACGCCACCTTAGCAATTGCTGCGGTATTTTTATATCTGCAGCAACAGGTAATCGATCAAGAATGTTATTTACAACATCTGACCGAGACGGATGTCTTTCTATTCCCTTGGAATCACCTAAGAAATGTAGGCCATAACAGTGTGATAGATTGATATCCTCGTTGAACTTCATGATTAAATACTGATCTTCTTTGCTTGCTGTATTTAAGTCATCTTTGTGGATTAGGCGAAAATCAAAACTGAGCCTGGTGTCTTTCAGAGCCTTCGTCGAGCCATGAAGGATATTTGAATGAAAAAGATAGGCGGATCCTGCGTCAATGCGCGGGTGAATCAAAGTTTCCGATAAGAGCTGATCTAAAGACGAGCATGCATCGACGTATTTATCGTAATTGTACTTATTTCTATCACCCCAATCTATCTTAAATTCTTTGTCTAACTCATTAGAGTTTTTAAAGAATGCCAAGCCACCAGTTTCTATTGAGGCGTCCCGCAAAGCGACCCAGAAGGTAAATGCAAACACACCAAATGCGCGATCATAATGTGGTTGTCCATCCAATAGGGCTTGGCGCTTAATATTATCTCTAACGTATCCTGGTTTGCTTTGTCTCAGATAGAAAATTGGGTGGACTAAGAAATCATCCCGGCATGCTTCTCGGACATTGTTAGAGTTGTTTAGTGCTGCGACTGCCTTCTCAGCAAGTAAGTCAAATCTGTCAGCTGTTGCCCATCGGTAGGCTAGCGCCTTCATTATCACAGATTCATGAAAAATATAGTCGGCTCCAAATTTTTCGTCTGAAAGGTCATTGAAGTAGTCTTCCTTCATCGACTTTATTTCTTGCTCCGCTGATGCTGCAAATTCTGAAACTTCGTCGATTGACAGTAAATCAACAACTTCAGGAAATTTATCCGATAAAATTAGGTCGCTAGTGATTGAAGCCATTGTCAACTGTTTCGCCTAAGGAATTGATAATATTGCTCATTCTCGATCGCATAAAAGCATGGACCGTGGAAGGTTTCAGAATAATTGCTGGGGACCGTTATTGCCTTAGAATTAGGCTGAGCAGGGTTAGGTGTCTTATAACGTCGATAACCAAAAAGAATGTGCTCTGCTTGATAAAAAGCAAGCTGTTTCTGAATTAGATCATTGGTTACCGCATTTGCCTCACTTAAGCTCCATGTTGCGATGAAGAGATTGGGGGTTGCAATAAAATTCCCTAATTCTTGGGCATGATTAATTGACACAAAGTTTATCAGATTTTCTTGGACGCTCGAATTGCTCGGCGTTACGAAGTTAAGAGTCTGAGGACCAAATAGACGCCCTAGAGTGTAAGCCTGAAAGACGATCATTTCAGGGATGTCAATGATTACATGAGTGTAGCTTGGATTTATCTGACGGATGAGATGCGCCATGCTTCCATAACCACCACCAAATTCTAGACAGATTTTAAAGTTTTCGAGTTCAAGTTCGTTCACGCTTGAAAAGGCCGTTAGGTGGGTGAGGTGGTTAATGCGTGTTTCAGAACTTTCATAGTTTGGGTCAGTTATTAACTGACCAGGAAAACTTCCCTCTTTAAGGAGGCGAGCCAACTCAGATTTATTATAGCGCTCTTCTAGATAAGGAATCTGTTGTCTAGCGTAAATACCACAGGCTGATAGATTAAAGGCATATTGAAGTAATGGGTCACGAAGGCATTTTTCAGGATTGTTCTCGATAACCTCCATGAGTCTGTCAACGTGTTCTTGCCACATTGGCGTGATGTATTCGAGTGTGTTGGAAGTTTTCTTTAAGTCTTTTATGAGGTCTAAATCTATATTTACATCATTGAATGCCGGAGTATTAGAGCTGTGAAAATTATCCGAGATTTCAAGCGTTGATCTTATCCATTCTGCCTGCTGTGTTTCAGTCCGATGGCTTCCTCGCGGTATATAAATTTTCATTTTTTGGCTTTCTGACTTCAAGCAGGCTATTAATTTTGGCTGGGTTATCTTTTCAAACACTAAACTTACGTTTTATGTATTAGATTGCTATTTATTTAGAATACTAATTCCAATCCCTAAAATACTGTTTCAGCAATCATAAATCAGCCATATAGCTAAGTATATAGTCTAAATTCGGATCTATTATGTCAGCTACAGTTGTATACGACCTAAGAGTTTTAGCACCCACTTTTGACTTTATTGGCTTTATGTCCATGGTCTATGGGTTGCTGGTTCTCAACTCGGTTGAGCCTAAAGAGATCGAAGTAATAATAGTTTGTGGCAAAAGTTTGAGGGGGGCTGAATTTAATGCGACAGAGTCCCAGGAAGAGCGGATTTTACAGAGGTTGTATGACGTCATTCTCCCTTTAACGCGGCTCCTCCCCTACATTAAGTCTACGAATGTTATTGATGCTCGAAGCAAGAGCTTGCATGTGCAGATGCGGGATATTTTTTATCCTAATCCGTACTCAGCTACTCAGCCAGAATTATATAAATATTATAAAAATCACATGCTCTATAGCGTGGCAAAAAGGACTGATGTTAGGGTCATTCAATGCCCAACTGAGAGCCTAAATGTGGCTAAAGGCATTCTTAAGCGCCACGTTGGTGTTGAAAACCCAGTTGTTATTACGATCCGGAACAATTTTTTGAGTCACGACCGCTCGCGCGATAATCTTCAAAAACACCTATCTATCGCGGAAAAGCTATCAGAGGATTTTCCAGTGGTATTAATACCAGATACTTCTGATCTCGAAACACCTATGCCAACAACATTACCCGTTGTTTATGAGGCTGCTCTTGATGTGGTAATCAGGGCAGCGGTGTATCAAGTGGCACATGCTAACATATGCGGTCCAACTGGGCCTGGGTCTCTTATGAGTCTCAACAAAGATGTTACTTATCTGCACGCAGAATACGCTACGGGTGAATACTATACAGAAGAGTGGTTCCGCAGAGAGGGATTTGTGCCTGGCTCTAATTTATTCTCTGAGAATAATCCAAAACAGCAAATCGATTTTGGGCCTTTAACCTACGAACGCGCAAAGAACTTTGTGTCCTCTCAGTTGAATTAATATCTCTTGAGAATGTTTGCCGAAATAACCTTTGTTCAATACCGCCAGTGCTCAGTTATCAAGGCATATATAACTGTGTAAAAAACTGATAATAATAAATATTAGAGTATTGACTGTATGCTATGTATGAATTTCAAGTGACTTAATCTACTACAACTAGGTCTAAAAAAGATGTGTGGAATAAACGGTTACCTCAATTTTCGCACACAGAATACACCAGAACGTATTCAGCAGATTATCGCTAAGATGAATACTGCTTTGGTGCACCGCGGACCCGATAATCAAGGGCAATGGCGGGATCCCGAAAATTTTTGCCATTTAGGCCACACACGCTTAAGCATTCTTGACCTTTCGCCCGCCGGCAATCAGCCGATGATGTCCGAAGATGGCAGATTTGTGATATCTTTCAACGGTGAAGTTTATAATTTTAAAGAGTTTCGGCTCATGTATGAGCGCAAGGGCAAGCAATTTAAAACAGGTACTGATACTGAAATACTTCTCCACGCTTTCACGAAATTAGGGCCAATAGTTTTCCAAGCCCTTGATGGGCAATTTGCTGTAGCTATCTATGACCGTCAGAAAGGGGTTGTAACTTTAGCGCGGGATCGTATTGGAGAGAAGCCTCTATACTATGCTTTGGACTCTGGGTTTTGTGCCTTTAGTTCTGAACTCAGAGCTCTATTGGCGGTTGATCAACTTGACGTACAGCTTTCTGAAGAAGCGCTTGTGCAGTATCTAACTCTGCGTTATGTGCCGCCACCCAAAACGATTTTAGACCCTATTAAAAAACTCCCTCCTGGCTTTTACCTTCAGATAGATAGAAACGGTAATAGTCGCGTTGAAAGGTATTATTCCTTTGAAATAGATCAGGATAACGCTCCAGGTCTGGGTGACTTGGACACATACTGTGATGAAGTTGAAGAAGCTTTAATTGACTCCTTAAAGGTCCGGCTAAATAGTGATGTCCCAGTAGGGGTTTTCTTGTCGAGCGGGGTCGACTCCTCGCTGGTCTGTGCGCTGCTTTCAAAAAAGCTTAATCAAAACATTAAGACTTACACAGTCGGTTTTTTTGGCGACGAAAATTCAGAGCATCATGTTGCTGAGAGTATATCTAAAGAGCTAGGCACAGATCATAGCACGCACATTTTTTCTGCGTCGAATTTTGACGTTATATGCGACAAAATCGGAGATATTTTAGACGAGCCTAATGGTGATAGAAGCTGTGTGCCGACTTACCTCTTATCAGAGTTTACACGTCAGCATGTAAAAGTGGCCATATCAGGGGATGCCGGAGATGAGCTATTTGGCGGGTATGGTAGATACCCCGGGGTTGCTAAGTCATTCGATGGTATGGCGCCTGGAAATGCGCGACAAAAGGTAAAGGCTTATATTGAGCAAGGGTTGCCCGTATTTCCTCCCCAAGCTGTTCAAGCCGCGTTTCCAGATGCATTTGAAAAGCTGAATGACTTTTATGAGGGATACGCACCCGCATTTGCGCATATTAGAAGGCCTTCAATTCATGCACTGCGACAGTTGGATCTCCATACATACCTGCCTGGAGCTGTTTTAGCGAAAGTAGACAGAATGAGTATGCAACACTCCTTGGAAGTGCGGACACCCTTCTTGTCACCAAAGATGCTAGCGCTAGCAAGTAAGGCTAGCGAGAAGGCGTGCTGGTCTGACGGCATACAAAAGGTTGTCCTCCGCAGAATTTTGTCAAAATACTTACCTGACCAACATGTTTATGCGCCAAAGCAAGGGTTTGGTATGCCCTCAAGCGTCTTCTTCAATAATAAACAACGGATAGAGGCTGAACTTAGGACGGCGTACCATGTTTTACGTGCGACAAATTTCTTTCAATCGCGTCATCAGGCTCTGGACGCAATGTTTGGTTCTGTGACAGCGAATATGAATTCTATTTGGGCAGTTGTGGTTTTATCGAAATGGACTCAGTCTATCGGTAGGGCGCTTTAGCAATGGATACTCGTCCGCCTCCTGAAGTGTTGTATCGGATGATGCGCGGCCTTATGAACAGCGCCATCAATAGCGCGAGCAATACTTTAGCGAAAGAGACCAAAGAGCGAGTCGATGTACTCGCTCAAAGGTTTGATGATGCCTGTGAAGGAAGTAATGATTCTGATTTAACAATCATCGTTTTCCATCTGGAACTCGAAGATGCCTACAAGAAAGTAGACTACGTTGACATTAGTTTTGATCAAAGCTTGGTCAACTATAAAGTCATTCTAGAGTATCACTTTCAAGCGTCTAGGATGTTTAATCCAAGCGCCAGAATCATTTTTATTTGCGGTCAAGGTGACGATGTCTCATTCGTGCCGGATGATGTTGTAATTGTTCGGCTACCTTTGAAGTCAGAATGGCTAATGTATGAGCGCGTTGTATCATTAACAGCTTATGCTCGGTCTAAATCGTTCACGTCAAACACGGTCATGCTCGACAGTGATGCTATACCAAATTATTCATTAAAAACTGTATTTGAACTGAATTTTGACGTCGCCCTGACTTACCGGCAACCATCTACTTTGATGACTCTTAATGAAGGCGTTATATTTGTAGGTTTTGGTGAAGATGGCAGAAAATCTCAAAAATTCTTTGAACGTTATTTGGCGACATATGAGCAGTTGTGTGAAAACGAGTTTGTTATCAAGCAGTATAAAGAAATTCGTCGTTGGAGAGGAGGTCAGCTCGCATTGAATGGCGCGGGTAAAGCGATAGGTTTTATGAGCGAGTTTGACCAAACCTATGCGAATGAAGCGTTGGTGCGCTACCTGCAAGGAGAAGACTATAATTTCTCTGTAATAGTGGGTGAATCGTATGATTTGGAAAGACTAAGACGTAAGTATATTCTACATTTAAAGGGGCCAATGAAGCCTGACCTCAAGGTTATAGTTGAGTTTCAGCGCTTGTGGCACGGTGAGCTTTTGGCTTCAGGTTTAATCCGTTAACCAGATCACTTTCGAAATTCTCGAATTAGGGAGCTTAAGCATTTACTTCGGCGTTGTGATTAGACATGACACACGCGTATAACAAACCACCTTAACGAGTTCCTATGATAGAGGGATCTTGGTTAGTGATTTATAATCCCATTCCAAGTATTGAATGGCTAATACCAACGGAAACCACGCATGAACGAACTGCACTTATCCACGAGTATGATAGCGAGATCGTTTTGGACTGAGTTAATGTCTTCTACGCGCGCTGAGGAAGCTCGTGAGTCCGCAGATGAAATATTCCGATATACGGATAGTATTCAGCCACTTTATGGTCAGCAAACGGGTTCAATTTCGCGCAAGTCAGCTGAACTCATCTGGCTCTTGGCGAGATATTTTGGGCCAAAGCAAGTTGCTGAGATTGGTACATATATTGGCCGTTCAACCCTGGCTTTAAGGTATGGTGCTGATCCGACACTAGAGTTCCTCGCGACGTGTGATGGCAGTTTTGATTGTTGGCAAGCGCCGCCTGACTTGGATGATTCCAAGGTGCAGTATTTCGGTAAGACGAATAGTGTCGATATGTTTCAAAAACTCATTAAGGACGGAAGAAAGATTGATCTCTTTTTGCTTGACGGTCGTATATCTGCAGCAGACTTAGAGGCGATTGAATCCTTAAAGACGGATAACTCTATATTTGTCATTGATGACTTTGAAGGGGTGGAAAAGGGGGTGACGAACGCCATTCTGCTGCGTGAGAAGTTTCCCAATTTACTACTATTATCCCCAGAATATAAGTTGTCGAATGGATGGAACGATGCTCATTGTCTGGCTGTTATGCTCCCAGCATCAAATATTAGACTGTCGTCTCAGCAACGACTTCCCTTATCTCTAATGTAGTCTTGAAGAATGAGCCAAATCGACAACGCCCTACATAAGGTTATCGAACCTTGGATCGTGTTAGCCAACAGTGTGTTGATTACGTGTTCCTGTACGCGAAACTTTACGCCGATTGAGCTTCTTAAAGCGCCAATGCGGTTTCGGGGTGAGAATTCTGATGGTGTCGTTAAGATTGCGGTGCCTAAAGGCTTTCCCACGATGGACGCCATTTTAGTATCTAGTGGTAGAGAGTTTTTATCGAAGATCAAAGACCTAAACTTACCCATGTCGACGCAAAGTCTGAATGAACAAACTGATATTTTCGCGATAAAACTCACCGGGGTTAAAGCTCTTGAATCCCTGTCTTACCTCGATCTCACATATTATCCCCTTTATAGATTTCATTCAGAGCATTTATTTTTTTATGCAGATAATCAGGTGGCTGCGTATGTTGGGGACTGTATTCGATTTATTATGCTGCGCAGTGGCTATCAGCCGATTATACAAAATGACGGCGATCAGTCTGTGATTACAGTTGGCTCAGGAATGAAGATCACTGTATTTGGAATGAGATCGCTAGAAAGAATACAAATATCCGACTCTGGACGTACTACTGTGTTCGACATCAAAGAAAAAAGTATAGACGTCGACTCACTCATGTACCCGTCTGTCTATACGGCTGGTGCTGAAATGCTGAAGACGGAAGGAAAACTCGAAAATATGTCTTTTTCTTTGTCGGACACGACGTTTTCACTAAAGGATTCGCCGGAGACTGTCAGTGTTTAGACGAGAAGTAGTCCCAAGCTCAGAAGACCCCGAAGTATTTATAGACTCAAAACTTGGAGATTCAGGTTACGTAGACTCTTTTGGGTTCGAGTGGACACAGATTGATGGCTTTGTTGGGAAAGAAGTCATGTCCCATGGTCATGTGTTCGGGCGGTTTATGCTTCCTAGGGAATTTTTTAAAGGAAAAACTGTTGTAGACGTGGGGTGTGGCAACGGTCGTATAGGCCGCCTCATAGCTCCGCTTTGCGCGTCTTATTGTGGTTTCGATTTATCAAAGGCTGTTTACGCGTTTCCAAAATATATTAGTAAGCCACCTCAATTCCAGTTATTGCAGGCATCAGGAACAGATACGCCAATAGCAAATGAGGTTGCTGACGTAACAATATGTTGGGGCGTACTCCATCATATGGATGAACCAGAGGCAGCCTTTCGAGAACTCTTCAGAATGACGAAGCCGGGTGGAACGATATTGATATTTATTTACTCAAAAGCGTTCGATGCCAGGAAAAACTTGAATACCTTTATTCGGGGACTGCCAGATGCAGAAGCTTACGACATCGTTCGGTCATTGTCGGATGGCTTAGATGGTTGGCGCGAAGTCGACCAGTTTTACGGTAGCATGCTTGGAAATCTTATGTCACTGAGTGTTAAGCACTCCCGAGAATGGCAAATTTTTCAGTGGTTCGATGGTATAACTCCCAGATATCATTGGTCATTAGAGAGTGATATTCCTAAATGGGCAAAGAAGTATGCTAAAAATTTTATTTCTTATAGACCGGGTTGTTTTGTGATCACAACTTAGTGCAAAGACTTAGTAAATATGAGTGATTCGCCTCTGGTATTCAGAGCATTTTACTCTTAGCGTTTGAATGCCAGGAACTAAACATCTCCTCTATGTTTATAAAGCCACTGCATTAGCAAGTGACCAACGACCATCTGTATGTCTTCAGAGATCTGCATGTCATCTATGGCTACGTGTATGGAATGTTTTGCAAGCTTAAGTGACTTACCTCCTGAATACCCCAGAATAGCGAAGCTCTCTAAATCTGCCTCATTGCAATACTCTAATGCCTTCAGAATGTTGGGTGAGTTGCCGCTGCCAGAGAGCGCAATGGCAATGTCACCTGGTTGCGCAAGAACCGCCAGTTGATAAGAGAATATATTCTCATACCCTTCATCATTCGCAAGACACGTTGTCACTGATCCGTTTGCAGGAAGGGCTGTTACGCGCAGACCACTTCCAAACGTTTTGGAAATTCCATAAATCCAATCATTGGCTAGGTGCATGGCGTTGCCTGCAGACCCACCGTTGCCGAACAAGAAAACCTGTCGCCCTTCTTTCCAGGCGGCCAATAAAGACTGTGCAAGCGTCTCTATGGTCTGAATTTGCAGTTCCTTAGTCGCCGCAGAAAGACGCTCAAAATAGCTATTTGTGAATGTCTCAAAATCGCTGCTGGCGGTATGCGCCTGATCTTCCATTTTAGGTCCTCAACTTAGCAATTCATTTGTATTTTTCAGGAATAGCATGTCCTGAGCTAAGCGACATCAAAAGATGGCGATTAAACATCAAGAGTGATTACTAACCTTGCTAATAATAAAGTAAAACGAGCCTAACAATCTTTGAAATTTAATATGAGTTAGGCTTCAGGCTCTAAGATTTCAATGATTTGGCGCGCTTTCACGTTTTTCAGAACCTGTTTAATCCCGCTTGGCCAATCAATCTCGATATGTTGCACAATCTCACTTCCGCCTAGGCCAAACATCAGCACTGGATCGTTGCTTGAGTTGTACCCATGTGCGCTGGTTTGCTCCCGCATCTGTGTCAGTGAGTCGGTGGTGACACGCACTTTTGCACCATAGCCGTTCGTGTTGCTTTTGGTGCCTGTTAATCTCACCTTGAGCCACGCATTGTCGTTGCTTTGGTTGATTAATAGATGGTTCTGCTGTGGGATATTCACCCGTTCGCCATCGCTGTAGTAAGTTCTGTTGGTTACCACGAGATCGGGAAACCCATCCATGTTGATGTCGGCGGATCCAACACCACTGCCGATCCCAAAGCCCTCAGCGCCAGACCCGACGGTCACGTCCGTAAAAGTACGGTCTCCATTATTCATGTAGAGTTTATTCTCAGCCGGTTCCCAAGCAATGTAAAACTGCACAAATGAAGGCATCTGGCTGATGACATCATTAATCAGCACGTTCGAGAGGCCACCATTATTGACGTAAATATCGATCCATCCATCGTTGTTAAAGTCTGCCATTGTGCAACCACGTGCACCACCGGCATCTCCAGTGCCACTGCTCAACGTAATATCTTGAAAATTAACTTCACCGGTGTCTGATAATTGACTCACAATCAGTCTGTTGGCTTGGTCGGCCGTCGGCAAATAGAAATCAAGATCGCTGTCATTGTCGATGTCCCCAATGCAAGCACCATTTGCGTTTCCAGGGTTCAAGAAGGCAAATCCGTTTGGACCTCTTCTGTTTGTCGTGATGTCACTGAACGTTCCATCCTTATTGTTCAATAAAAGAACATTGGCATCGCCTTCATTTGTAATAAGAAGATCAATCCAGCCATCGTTATTAATATCGGTCCAGTTGGGTGAGCCCTGTGAATTGGCTTCTAAGACCTTACCTTGTATAGCAACGCCGGACTTCGCTGTGACGTCCTGAAACGTGCCGTCGCCTAAGTTCTCGAAAAGCGCGTTTTCGACGTCATAGTCAGCACACTTCCAGAAGAGATCTAAGTCGCCATCGTTATCATAATCTCCCCAGGCCAATCCTGCACCGGTGTTTCCTATGCCTCCAATACGTTGATCTTCTGCATTCCCCTTTCTCATAATTCTTGCAGCTCGTGTCACGTTTTCAAAGTCAGCTACGCCTGTTTCCACCAGTAGGTTTCTATAAACAGTGGTTGGGACATGATTGCTCCGGTCTTGTCCTGGAGGCATGTTAGAGACCGCGAGGTCCTGGTCTCCATCTCCGTCGAAGTCGCCCCATGATGCGCCTCTGCTAAAACTTCCATGGTTCGCAACACCACGTTGCTCTGCGACATTTGTGAAGCGACCCGTTCCGTCATTTTCCCAAAGTCGGTTATTGATCCCAGCGGCGAGGGCTTCTGCCGGAATGTAGATATCGAGATCACCATCATTGTCGTAATCGGCAAACGCGGGGCCAGTGCTGTTGACGGCAAAGTCAGAAAGTCCAGCCTGTTCACTGTTGTCTACAAACTGAATGGGCTGTGTTTGGGCAAATGCCGAGCTTGTTAAACTTAGGAGAACGAGAGCGGCATAAGACAGCAGAATTCTATAGGCCATATCCGGGCATACCTTTTATAGTTACAGGCCATATTGACTGTAGAATGAAGCGCACCCAATACATCGAATAAAGCTATCCACTATGAGAACAGCTCAGAACACCCTGAGTGCATTGATTAAATCTCCAATTCCATCAATGAGAGCGCTTTCAAAATCACGTTGGTACTTCTTGATAAGTTGCTTGCTACGTCTTTCATGAATTGACAAATCTGAGACGCTGGCACGACGCACAGGCTGCTATATTCGTCGCTGGGGCGGTTGGAAAAGTAACCTTCTATCTCGCGTTGTCTGGCGTCTAACTCTATACCGATGACGAGGTCCAGCGCCCCCGTTTTCTCGTTCGCTATGCCTCCTTTGAGTTGTTGCGTGCTGATTCTGCTTTCTGGAATGCCAAGTTCTTCGCGCATCTCGGTTTCAATCAGAACGGTCGAGGATAAGTGTGCACCGTCAACAATGCAGGAGTCATCAAAAGTCCCAGAAGGGGCGAGTTCCCAAAGCCCTTTGTCTAAAGTCACTTTTGAGGAGCGTTGGGCAAAGATGATACCATCCTTACAGGTCAACACGCCGCTGCAGGCGAGGGGGCGCACATATAGTGAATCGGATGTCCACGCATTATTAATCTGAGCATGAAAATACTTAAATTCCGTTGGCCTGACTGTAATGGTTTGTTCATTGTAATCTTGAATAGAAAAGAGCCGACCGTTAAACAGCGCGTCCTGGTCGTTCTGCACAGTAGATTGCCAGAATTGTTCAGCCTTGACCCGTGCGGCAGTGGGTATAACTAGATCTTCATGATCAATGTTGATACGAACGTCAGGGGCAAAAGAATGCCAGGTGATGAGCGTGTTTGTCATCACTAAGTGCTAGACGAGTTCTGGAGAGTAATCATTTTCCAATCTAGGGCTTCGCCGCGTTTTAAGTCTCTGGCGGCGTTTGCACTGAGCACAGTTTTGAGGTGCTTGGGCGCCAAGCCATGGCCTGGGCGAATCGATTTGACGTTCTCTCGCGTGAATAATGATCCAGCAGGAATATCTGAGACAACGTAAAGCGATCTTCTAAAAGCGAGACTGCTTGCTTCTAAAGCCGTTGGGCCTTCTCTGACCACTCCGCGCGCGCGCCAGGCTGAGTGGCAGTCAGTCACAAGTGCTTTAAGCTGATCTGGCGTGAGCGAGAAGTCTGAATCTGGCGTTGTGGGCGTAACGCTATCGATAACATGTTTCTCAATAACGCAGGCCCCAAGGGCACAAGCCGCGATTGAAGATACGTTGTTTACTGTATGATCAGAGTAGCCTACGGGAACGTCAAACCTCTGACTCAACGCCGGAATCGAATGTAAGTTTGCTTCTGTTGTGTTCGCGGGATAGGCGCTATTGCACTGCAGAAGAATAATTTTGTGAGCACCGGCTGTATAAGCGGCATCAAGGGCTTCTGAGATCTCTTCACTGGTGCATAGTCCCACCGAAATGATGAGGGGCTTACCGGTCTGTGCGCAAGCAGCAATAAGCTCGTGATCAACAGCCTCAAAGGATGCGATTTTATAAGCTGGCGCCTCTAAGTCCTCCAGCATATCAACCGCTGCTTTATCAAATGGGCTTGCGAACGCAATGATTCCGCGCTGTTTGCACGCTGCAAAAAGCTCTGGAAACCATTCAAAGGGTGTGGCGGCTTCTTGATAGAGTTCGAAGAGCTTACGGCCCTGCCAAGGGCCCTGGGCGGTGATCCTAAAGTCCTCTAGGTCTATATCCAGGGTCAATGACTCAGCTGTGTAAGCCTGAAATTTTACAGCATCAACGCCTGCTTTAGCGGCTGCATTTATAATTCTAATCGCGCGGTCGAAGTCACCTCCATGATTGGCGGATAGCTCAGCAATAATAAATGGCGGGTGGCCAGAGCCGATGGTCCGATCGGCAAGGCTCACGGTTTTCGTGGAGAGGATATTCGAAGGCGCAGCTGTCAAAACGTATCCTGCCGTTTGCTAGGGCGTGATTTCGGCATAATAGCGCACCAATGCCAGATCGTCTTCCGTGTCGATATCGACTGATCGACACCGGGGCATCATGTGGCCCCGTAAACCTGGGCCATAGAGCGTTTTATGCTCCAAGAAAGCTGGTACGTTGACAGCGTAGGTCGAACCGTTGCCAAACAGGTAAATTGGTGCGTCCTGAGAGTTTTTAGAGATGGCGTCCGGCCATACGGGCTTCAGTATGCCGTGTTCATCAACAGCTAATGCTTGGTGTATGGGGCGGTCGGATGCACTGACGGCCATGGCAAAGTCACATGTTCCTGGAACGATGAGGTTTACAACAGCTTTAATGTCCTCTGCTTGGCGCAGGGGCGCGGTTGCATAAAGACAGGCGAGAATATCCCAGCGCTGAGGTATGCGCTTCTCGTGATCAAGCACGTCTATCAAAACTGGTGCCGTTGCGACAGAGTCTCCTGCTAAGTCGTCTGCCCGAAGATACGGTGTTGCGCCAAAATTCTCGGCAATATCCAATATTTCTTGATCTTCAGATGATACCAGAACCTTTTCAAAGCAACCGGAGTCAAACGCCGCTTCAATAGTATGGGCAAGCAATGGTTTTCCACCCAACTCTATGAGATTCTTACGAGGAAGCCGTTTGCTGCCGCCTCTCGCCGGTATAACGGCGATGGCACGATACCCTAATGATGACATGGACGTATAATCCGTATGATCGCTATTTGATTTTCGCTGCCACACTAGGCGTATTTTAGAATATGCTGAAGTCTATAGTGCGATAGTTGCGATCAATAGATTTGTCGTTCTTGCCCATTAACTCGTGCTTTTTCTAAAAAAGTGAGGCCATACGGAATGCTAGCGTCGTTTGCACCAACTGGGCCATCTCTGGAGGCTCTTAAGTCTGAGTTGAATGGCCGTAGTGTGCTGGTTACAGGGGGGACGGGGTCATTTGGCCATGCCTTTGTAAATGCGTTGCTCAAAGTGGTGACACCACGACGTTTGATTGTGTTCTCAAGGGATGAATTTAAGCAGTCAGAGATGCAAAGTGCGATTGATTCGAAGCACAGTAAAACGCTAAGGTTTTTCATCGGTGATGTCCGCGACCAGCAACGTTTAGAGCTTGCTTTCCGTGATGTTGATGTTGTGATCCATGCCGCAGCTATGAAGCAGGTTGCCACGGCTGAATACAATCCGTTCGAATGTATTCACACCAATGTCATAGGTGCAGAAAACATCGTGCGAGCCTCTCTTAATACCGGGGTGAAGAAGGTCCTGGCTCTGTCCACAGACAAAGCTGTGAATCCTATAAACTTGTATGGGGCCAGTAAATTGGCCGCAGACAAGATATTTACGGCCGCCAACCACCTCAGCGCAAAATCTGGCACCCGTTTCTCAGTTGTGCGTTACGGCAACGTTGCCGGGTCTCGTGGCAGCGTCGTTCCCGTTTTTCAGCGCCTTGCGGCGGAAAAGGCGGCTACTATTCCTATCACGGACCCAAGGATGACGCGGTTTTGGGTGACGTTGGCACAAGTATGTGACTTCGTCATGGCTTCACTTGTGCGCATGGAAGGTGGTGAGATTTTTGTTCCCAAGATCCCCAGCATAAAGATTACGGACCTCGCCAAGGTATTGGCACCGATGATTGATCAAGAAATCACAGGAATTCGGCCAGGTGAAAAGCTCCATGAAGTGCTCATCTCAGGCGATGAAAGCTATCTGACTTTCGACTGCGGGGATCACTATTTAATCGCGCCTGCTTTTGACAACATGTTCGGCGGCAAAAGGCAGGCCCCGATAGCAGGTACGCCAGTGGCAGAGCGTTTTTCATATACAAGCGATGATAACACCGACTGGATGGACGTCGCGTTCTTAGAAGCGCTGCACCCAAAGGCTAGTTAGCGCTTCAAATGCCAAAGAACCGCATTCCTCCGCTGCCCTATGGCCATCAAAGCATCGATGAACAGGATATTGCTGCGGTTGAACGTGTCCTTCGTAGTGATTGGATCACGCAAGGGCCGGTTATAGAAGCCTTCGAATCTGCAATTTCTGAATACACAGGTGCCAGAAATGCGGTTGCTGTGTCATCCGGCACAGCTGCCTTGCACAGTGCATGTATGGCGCTAGGGATCGGTGTTGGGGATGAAGTCATCGTCCCCACGCTGACGTTTGGGGCTACAGCGGCTGCTGTACGCTTGTGCGGTGCCGAAGTACGCTTTGCTGATGTTAATCCGCAAACGTTAGGACTGAGTGCTGAGACAGTTTCGGTTAAGACAACGGCCAAGTCTAAGGCTCTGATTGCGGTCGATTTTGCCGGACAGCCGTGCGATTGGCAGGGGGTAAGTGATGTTGCTTCTGAGATGAAGTTGGCCACTGTCGCAGATGCCGCTCATTCTCTGGGGGCTATCTATCGCGAGAAATCTGTCGGCACACTCGCTGATGCGACGTGCTTCTCTTTCCATCCTGTCAAAGCGATAACCTCTGGTGAGGGCGGGATGATTGTTGTGCAATCAACTGAGCTTTGTGAGCGGCTACGCAAGGCGCGGCATCATGGCGTGGAACGTGACGCGGACAGGTTTGTGTCGTCAGAGGATGAACACATCGGACCGTGGTATTACGAAATACAGGAATTGGGCCTCAACTATCGCACTTCAGATATACACGCGGCTCTTGGTCTCAGTCAGCTTAGTAAACTTGATGCTTTTTTGGCGCGCCGGCGGACACTGGCTGCTCGTTACAACACCGTTTTTTCTAAGTCCGATTTGCTTGACGCGCCCCATGTTTTCTCTGATAGGCAAAGTGCTTGGCATCTCTACGTCATAAGGCTGAGGCTTGAGGCCTTATCCTGGGGCCGTCGTCGCGTGTTTGAGGAGCTCCGGACGCAGGGTATTGGTGTGCAGGTCCACTATATGCCCCTTCATCTCCAGCCATACTACAGTATGCGTTATGGGCATAAACGCGGGGATTTTCCCGTGGCAGAGGCCTATTACGCCGCCGCGATGACCTTGCCGCTTTACCCCGCAATGACAGATCAGGACGCCGATGATGTTATACAAATCGTGCTTGAGACCCTACAGCGCGCTAAACGGTAATTTGCACCTTAAGACTTGGCGTTGAATAAGGCTGTTTGCGCAAGCACGAAAAAGCCCACCATGTTTCCATGGTGGGCTTTCTACGAACTGATAAAAGCTAGAAGGTCTAGCGCTTCCGAGCGGCCGGACGACGTTTGGCTGCCGCTTTAGCCTTAGGAGCTGCTTTTTTCTTAGCGGCTGCTTTACGCTTAGGAGCTGCTTTTTTCTTAGCGGCTGCTTTTTTCTTAGGAGCTGCTTTTTTCTTAGCGGCTGCTTTTTTCTTAGGAGCTGCTTTTTTCTTAGCGGCTGCTTTACGCTTAGGAGCTGCTTTTTTCTTAGCGGCTGCTTTTTTCTTAGGAGCTGCTTTTTTCTTAGCGGCTGCTTTACGCTTAGGAGCCGCTAAGAAAAAAGCAGCT